>JAGQWA010000620.1 GCA_020437725.1 Bacteroidota bacterium
TAATGGTGCAATTGGCCGGCAGGTTGTAGAAATACAATTTTCTAGACCTTGAACCCGCACCATCCCAAAGGGCTTCGGTGGAGAATGGATTTGGATAAACACCTACTTCTCCATTGCCATTTTTTTCAATAGCTACAGGTTGTGTTCCACCCCATGCACGTAATGCGCTTGCGGTAAATGAAGACTCAAGTGGCTGCAGACCTAATTCTTCATCACCTTGGTCAAAAGCAGTAACAATTATCATGTATTGCCAACCATTTAGCAGGCCATTTATTCGGTAATGAAAATGGTATTTTTCCCCATCAATTTCTTTTGGCGTTTCGAGTTTAATGGCATCAAATCCGTTGTTAAAACCAATTTTATTATTGGTTGAATCCCATTGCGCCAACAATTTGGCTGAAGAAAGTAAATCTCCAGATTGGTCGTCGTTGGTATTTGAACGATATAGTTTGAATCCTTCAAAATCTTGTTTTTTGGAAATAGGATCAATAGAGTTTACTGAGTAATCATCCCAGTAAACGTCAACAAAACCATCTCCTGGCACCAGTTTCACATTTGGAGTTCTGGGTGGTTCTGGCAATACATAACGATCTAGTTTTCCGTTGCCGTTAAGGTCTTCTTCATCAAGCTTGCCGTTGCCGTTTTTATCTTCTTCTGGGTCTAAAATGCCGTTTTCATTTTCGTCAAACTCTTGATCTAGTTTGCCATTTTCGTTCACGTCTTCGCCCAAAAAGGTTCTTTTTGCCCAGCCTAAATGCTCATATAATTGCTCACGAGCTGGCTCAGTATCAGAAGTTGAAGTGGCATTAATGTCTTCAATTTGTTTAGCCGCAACAAGTGCCACCGCAAAATTTACTTTCTCACCTGGCGCAATATTTTCTATTGGCCCAATTGAAATTAGCTGAATCTTATTACTCGCATTTTTAAGTCGGTCTTTGAAATCTGGTTTTTGCAGACCAACAGAGTTTTTAAGCCTGAAATACTTTTCTTCTTCGGTTGAAGGAAAAGTAAAGTCTCCCCCACTTTGGCTATTGAATTCCCAAAAATTATAATTGATTACTGGCGCTCTAAACCCTTTATCAATTATGGCTTGCGCATTGTTTGGGTGGTAATATTCACCACGCCAGTCAACACCAAGAATCATGGCCGCACCATAAGATTTTGTGTAGTCAACATCGTCTCCTGAAACTTGAAAAACATAAAACGAAGACCAATCTTCTAACACTCCAGCTCCACCTTTATTAAAGAATGCCGCACCACTTTCTTGGGTAACATTCACATTTCTCACTACCATATCGCTCCACCAAGCCAGGTAAACAGAGTCCCAATTGTTCTTCGATTTATTCTCAATTTCAAAATTCAGAATCACAAAAAAGTCAGCAAATGAATAATTCCATGCATATGAGCTTGAAGTAACTTCAGCCTTCAACGGAAACTCGTGATTAGATATGGGCTGGTTGGTACCAGGAACAACCACATTGCTATCTGTTAACCGTACAATAAAATCTTGATGAGAAATGGCAGTTGCCGAATACACATCACTTTCTGTTAATGATGATTTTTCTTGTATACCTCCCAAAGCCGTAAACTCAAAACCACTTCGGCCAGTAGAATAACCAGAAGCGGCGTCAATAGCCGAAGTTGAA
>JAGQWA010000621.1 GCA_020437725.1 Bacteroidota bacterium
AAATCTGTTGACGTTTATGAAGTTCAAAAATTATTAGCTCAATATGTTTTGAACTAAGAACTAGCACGACTCCAAATAAAAAATACAATGGCCAATAAGGTTTTCAAAACTAAAAACTAGCTGTAAAAATCTTATTACTCTCTTTCTATTTTTCATTTTTAAATTATGTTTTTAAAGTTATTGCTAAAAGGTATTATTATAGGTGCAAGTACTTTGGCTTAAATTCATTTAGTCTAAACCTAATTTTCGCTTTACCTGCTCTTTGGCATCGGCTCGTGCCTTTTCTACCTGCTTAAGCTTGTATTTTTTACTTCTCTTAAGTATTACCTCCCATAATTCCAAATAGCTTAGTTTCATACTTGCATACACTCCCCTAATATTTGGGTCGGTTATTATCATCACGTGCCATTCAGTAGCTAAAACTTGCGAAAGTCTGTCGCGCTTGTACCTGCTTGCATACTTTCTAATATTAGCATCTAATTCTGAAAACTCTACCATTTTCTCAAACCCACACATTCGAGAAAATAAATATTGATACGTGAACTTTTTAAATACTTGTACCCCTATTATGCTATTTAATGCCATAAAGGCAAGAAGCTCAATGCGCTGGCTTTCGGTTTTAGGCTCGTTTAAATACTCTAGCAGAATATTAATTTTTGCCCCACATGAAGGCGATTTTGGCTCAATAGATTCATAAAGCATTTTGCCTCGGCTAATTGCATCTAAATCGGTTGGTAGGTTTAATCTGTAAAAGCTAGTTGCGGCTCTTAACATCTCTTTTACATCGAAAAGGTGTCTTTCCTTAGCATAGCGATAGAACGCATAAGAGAACGCATCTAAAATGCAATTCTTATGATTTTGCATAAAGCCCTGCAATAGCACAATCGGAAAATTGACATACTCAACTTTTCGGCTCGTTTTCATTGCTTCAATTCATTTAGAAAATGATTATACCACTCTATGAACTGGTTAAAATCTCGAGCAATAATGTAAACACCGCCTGCCTGTTCTATTTGTTGCTGATATTGTTTTTGGTGCTTGCTTTGGTATTTATCGCCTGTGGCTTTGCACTTAACTTCTATTTTTACGCTTCTACCCCTTATGGTTGCTGAAATATCGGCTGTTCCAATTGTACCGCTTCCTTTTATCCAACGTTCTGCACCATTTACAATAAACCTTCTACCTGTGCTATTAATTCGCTCGGCCTGATAACCGTTGAGGCAAATCCAATCAACTATGCATTTTGTAAGGTTGTTGGTAGAATCGTCTCTATAAATTCTCTTTGGTGGATATGGAAAATTTGGGTTTCGTGCTTTAATGTCATCGAAGGCAAGTTGCTCCAACTTTTTAACGCTCTCGGGCTTTCGGTAATACTGTTTAGCTTTCATTACCGAATAGTTTTAATTGTGGGTTAGTTGGTGCTTGCTTGGGGTTGGTTGTTAAGTACCAGGCTCTAAAACCTGTCTTTTGGCAATAGGTCTTTTTAACTTCCCATAAAAGGTTTAATTTCTCTAAATCGCGCTTGTATCGGCAAAGGTTCTTTTGTGGTAATTGCAAGGCATCAGCAACCATTGAGTTTGTTGCAATATGGTTTTTCAAATACTCATTGTATTGCTGTAATTGAGTACTTTTACTTTGTCTTTG
>JAGQWA010000622.1 GCA_020437725.1 Bacteroidota bacterium
CCATGTCCCCGCAGGTCGAGAAGCAGCACGTTAAATTCTTTTTTGAAAGCCTTTAACTGCTTAAACCAAATTGAGCTGCTACCACCAGCACCATGCACAAATGTTACCCAAGGGGTATTTTGGTCTTTTACATAAGTAATGTGGTGAAGCATAAATTGAATAACAAATTGGCCAATATTGGGTTCACAAATTTAGCGTAGAATTAGGGCCAATTAATTTTAATAACAATTCTAGGTTCAACAAGATGCCAGCATAAATTATTGGCTATCCATAATAATTTTCACTCTTCCATATACCTCATCAACCGTAATCTGTTTCATGCATTGATTATCTGTGCAGGGCGAAAAGCGATGGTTAATGGCGTTAATGCATGGCGAGCACGAAAGAGCCTTCCAAACCACGTGAATTCTTTCGCCCAACGGGCCAAAAAGCTGTGGGGTTTCAGGACCAAATAGCACTAGCACATCAATATCGCACATTGATGCAAAGTGCGCTGGGCCACTGTCGTTAGTTACCAATAAATCTGATAATTGATAGAGAATTAGCAGCTCTTCAAGTGTGGTTTTAGATGCCAACGAAACCACTTTATTCGCACTAAATTGTTGCGCAATGCCTTGCAATTTGGGCGCTTCGTTTGGTGCACCTGTTAGGGCCATTTGAGCATTAGGAAATGCTTCAATTATCCTCTTTGCCAGTTCAACAAATTTTTCGGTTTCCCATTGTCTTAGCGGTAACATATCGCTGGTATTGGGGTTGAGCAGAATGAGTTTTTCTGGCATTTGGCCACCTAACTCGGCTTGCAACTTTTGTTTAAAAGCAGACACTTTAGCCTCATCTGGACTATAGACTGGAACCTGAGTTGGCAGGTTTTTTACTTCGACTTTTGGAGCAGGAATGGTTGATGCATCAACAAAAAGCTTTTCAACCAGCAGCAAATACGCCACTGATGCGTGCAAGTAGGCGTTGTGCTGCACTTCGTGGGTTAACAGCCGTCCGCGATATGAATATTCGCTGGTGAAACGGTGCAAACCCACGCGCCTTTTGGCGCCGCTTAAATACCCAAATATGGCTGATGCCCTGGAGAAAAACTCCATATCAACTGCTGCATCAATTTTTAGTCTTTTTATTTTAAAAATGGCGGTTATGGCGCCTTTAAAAAAAGCACCTAAACTGCTGTCGTTTATCTCAATTACGTTCTCTTTTGGCAGCAGGTTAATCAAGTCGAGAATGGGTCTGTTCTGCGAAAAAACGCAGAAATACACGTTTTCTCGCCCTACCTTATCTACCGCTTTTTTAATGGCGCTATAGGCAATAACCGTTGCCCCTTGTTCAATAAACTTGATAAACAGAATTTTTTGAACTGGTTTTTTGGGGCGGCCAAAAAAGGGCTTAAAAAGCGTTCGCCAAACCGTAAGTAAAAAACAGATAATGCGACCCGGATTTCTGTCAACCCAACGTATGGTTTCTATCTTCATACTCAGGGTGTAGTTGGGTTTTGAGAATTGGCCATAGCGTCTTGCACCATTTTTCTTTTGCTCAATAAATTTTGATCTCGCGGATACAAAGCCAATGCCTTATTATACCATTAAAGTGCCTTTTGCCAAGTGCCCTGGTTGTGATAGGTTACGCCCATGTTTGT
>JAGQWA010000623.1 GCA_020437725.1 Bacteroidota bacterium
ACTTATACAAGAAACGGTAAAGGCACCTAATACGCTCTTAGCTTTGGGTAGCCATTTCATGAAATTGGAGGTCATTAATAATAATGGGATAGCCAAGACGATAACGATACCTTCAATTTCTATGGAAAGGTTTTTTACTTTTTCTGCAATATCTGCATCCAGCTTAGGAACCAAAAGACTTCCAATGCCAATGCCTATAATGTAGCACGCCACAACTGGACTGATCCATCTGGATATAGATCGATCTCTGAGGGCATTGTGAATAAAAACAGGTACTATGAAGAGTACAATAAGTTGTATGATGATAATAGTCATTGCTATAAATATAGATGGAAAAATCAGTTAATCAAGTTTTGAGGATGTCCATCTATAAAAGATTGTATATTTTCTTCCAAGATCGTCATTAAGTTTTGACGAGCCGCTAAACTTGCCCAGGCATTGTGAGGTGTGACTATACAATTATCTAATTGAAGTAATGGATGATCACGTGGGGCGGGTTCTACGCTCAAAACATCTAATCCGGCACCGGCAATTTTTTCATGTTGTAAGGCAAACACCAAATCAGGCTCATGGATCAAACCGCCTCGCGAAGTATTGATCAAAAAAGCGGTCGGCTTCATTTGTTTCAAAAAATGCTTGTCAACCATTGCTTCGTTTTTATCGCTAAGATGTGTATTCAAAGAGATAACATCCGAGGTTGAGATCAATTCCGACATGGTTACAGCTTTAGCATAAGATGTGTTATGTTGACTGCTCGAATGATAGATTACATTCATTTCAAAGCCATGTGCAATGCGACCCACTTTTTGTCCGATATGTCCCCAACCAATAATTCCGATGGTTTTATTAGCTAAATCAGTGATGGAATTGTTCCAAAAGGAAAATACGTTGCGCCTTTTCCATTCTCCTTCTTTAATGGCTTGATGATGTTGCTCAACTCTATTCGTCAACCCTAAGAGTAGCGCAAAAGCATGTTGTGCAACAGCATTTGAACCATAGTTGGAGATGTTAGACACCAAAATGCCTCTTTGTTTACAGGCTGCTACATCAACATTATTATATCCAGTAGCAGAAACAGCAATGTATTTCAATTTGGGAAGTTGGTCGATAATAGAAGCATTAATGATGACCTTGTTCACTACTAGAATCTGGGCGTTTTTGGCACGTTCAATTATTTTTTCAGCGGGACTTTGATCAAAAGTAGTGATCTCACCAAAACGTCTTTTCATACTTCTCCAGGACAGATCGCCCGGATTTAAAGTGCCACCGTCTAACACTACGATTTTCATATGAATACAAAGAAATAGCTTCTTGAGTTATACACCAAGTTGTGTTAATAATCTGTTGATTTTATGTGAATAAATTTATAGATAAAAAATTTGGAAGATTAGATAGGTTTTCTACCTTTATATCATCGAGTTCATTGACAGTTATTGATAGCACGAAAGTGTTATGAAAGTTTAGCTAACAAATTAGTTAAGAGCACAGCAAAATTCGCTTAAAGGATATTTTAGAGGCTTCCGTGGTCAGATGAAATATTGAAACGGCAAAAGCTGCAGACAAGAGAAATGGCGCCTTGAAAGAGGAAAAGTGCGGATTAGTTTGGACACAGATGCAAAAGACGAACG
>JAGQWA010000624.1 GCA_020437725.1 Bacteroidota bacterium
CATAACCCACCTAGTTATAATGGTTTCAAGGTAAAAGGACATTATGGTGGCCCTGCCTTGCCAAGTATGATTTCAGAAATTGAAAGGTTGATTCCTGATTCTTCAACCAAAACTGAATCACTTGATGCCTATATAGCATCAGGAATGGTTGAAATAGTTGATCTAGAACAGATGTATCTTGACCATGTAGAAGCCAGTTTTGACATTGATGCCATTAAAAATTCAGGAATTCGCCTAGCCTACGATGCCATGTACGGAGCTGGATTCCCTGTATTTAAAAGGCTTTTTCCCGAAGCGTTGTTACTGCATTGCGAGCATAACCCTGGTTTTAATGGTCAGGCACCTGAACCTATCATGAAAAACCTTACAGAGTTTTCTCAACTAATAAAGGATGAAGGAAATGTAGGCGCAGGACTTGCTACTGATGGCGATGCCGATAGAATTGGACTTTTAGATGTCGACGGAAATTTTGTTGATTCTCACCATATCATATTAATGCTCATTATGTACTTGCATGAGCACAAAGGATATACTGGTAAAGTAGCAACGTCTTTTTCGTGTTCTGGAAAAATTGCCAAGCTATGCCAACATTATGGCATAGAGCATATTGTAACCAAAATTGGGTTTAAATACATTGCCGAATACATGCTTGAAGATGATATTCTGGTTGGAGGCGAAGAGTCAGGCGGAATTGCTGTGAAAGGCCACATTCCAGAACGTGACGGCATTTGGATGGCCTTGGTTATTTGGGAATTTATGGCAAAAACGGGCAAAACTTTAAACGACTTAAAGCAAGACGTTTACAACATTGTTGGGCCTTTTGCTTTTGATAGATATGATTTGCACATAACCGAAGAATTAAAGCAAAGCATTATTGCCAAGTGTAAAAACGATGAGTTCACTTCGTTTGGCAATTATCAAGTTCAAGCAAGAGAAACTGTTGACGGTTTCAAATTTATTCTTGACGAAAACAGCTGGTTAATGATTAGACCATCAGGAACAGAGCCGGTTTTAAGAACGTATGCCGAAGCACCCACCTATGCTGATTGCATTAAAATATTAGAAGCCTGCAAAGCCACCATTTTGTAGTTTTACTAAGTGAAAGTAAAACTGGCTTTAATAGCAATACCTTTAATTGGGCTTTTAATTCTCTATTATTTAATTAAAAGCCCAACTTTGGTTTTTGGAAAAAATATGAGCATCATTTCTGCTGATTCTAGTTTATTGCAAAGACATGTTGTAGCATTAGCAATGCAATCCCTTCCACGTTCGGTAGAGTTTCCTGAAGGCTTAAAAAAAGCAGCCAACTATATTCAAAATGAATGGCAAAAGCAAGGCTGGGTGGTTAATAAACAACCCTTTAGCGATGCCGATCATCAATTTGAGAACTTAATTATTAGCTACCAACCTGATAAAAAAGAGCGAATTGTGGTTGGGGCTCATTATGATGTTTGTGGTCCGTACCCGGGTGCTGACGACAATGCAAGTGGTGTGGCAGGTTTGCTCGAATCAACTAGACTCATAAAAGAGCACAAGCCCAATTTACCTTACAGGATAGATTTTGTGGCTTTTTCTACCGAAGAGCCGCATTATTTTAGGGCGCAACTAATGGGTAGTTATGTGCAT
>JAGQWA010000625.1 GCA_020437725.1 Bacteroidota bacterium
AAAAACTTGCTTGCTGTCGTCGGTTAGACCTTCCCCTTCGTCTTCCAGCCACTGTGAAATTTGTTGAATTCGAACTTGGTCATCCGTTTCATTGGCATCGCCAAACAATTCTGTCATTGCCAAATAAACTCGTTCACGCGATTCGTACAAAGCCCCCATCAGCAAATAAGCATCTAAATGGGTCATCGCAGACAAAGAAGTCGTATCGTGATCCATAATCACTTGATAAAAATTACGATCGTCAGACTGAAACTTATTTTTTATTTTTTGAAACAATGTGGGAGAAAGTCCTCCGAACGATTCTCCAGCTAAAACTTCGGAAGATCCGTTTTTGATATGTGAAAAATCTGAAAAACCATCTCGGTAATCAATGGATTCGGCATAGTCTTTTCCCGTGGCATACCCTACCAATCGATTCTTCACCACCGCACGCTTGACCTGACCAAAATCCACTCCATCCTCAGGGTTTTCATCATATTGGTAAAAGTCTTCTTCCAAACTGTCTTGATCATAAAGATAACTCGACTGCTCATAAGAAGGCATAAATTTAAACATTTCCGCTAAGAAATTATGCTGGCGTACGGCCCATTGATGAGATGCTTCCGATTCTCCGAATTTCATTTCCAGCCCACGCGGAGGCCGATCCAATTTAATCGGCTTGGTGGGTTTTTTTATTTCTGGAAATCGATAAGACTCGTCAAAAATATTTCCCACAACATCACCCAGCCTTAAGCAATTTGTCTCAGGCTATCTTCGGTTCGGCGAATAATCTGCAGCAAGTTAAAATTTTGATTATTCAATGCCTCTAATTCGGACAACTTATCGTTAATTAAAAGTTGTCCAGCCGAACTGGTTTTATCCACTAATTTTCCATCAATTTCAATCAAAGGATCTTGTGAAGCTAAAGCTTCTTGAATTCCTTCCAATTCTTGTTGAACTCGACGAGCAAACGCAACCGGATCCGCACTTTGTTTAGGTAGTTTTGATTCAGGACGCAAGATGAGTGCATACACATCCACGTTTTTAAATTGCTGTTCGGCCATTGGTTACCCTTTCTAAGGTTTAGAAGTTGAGAGGTTTAATGTTTAACTCTTTAAACTCTTAAGCCTCAAACCCTAAACTATTTTTAAGTTTATGCGCTTCGAGCTAACGAATTCACTTGTTGTTGAGCTCGGTTTTCAGCGGATACTAGCTGAGCCGCAGCTTGTTCAACAGTTGATAAAGCTTGCAACACATCATCCAATACCAAAGCTCCCGCACCCGTCGTAATATCAATACTTTGAGCACTGGTTCCAATCCCGGATAAGGTCATCACAGCATTAGAAAAGTTCACGTTGGTTTGACCTCCTGAAGCCACTAATGAAACTTCGTTCATAATGCCTAACCGGTGATCATCCACCTCTCGGACAGATTCATACCCTGCCTCTGCAATATTTGTATAAGATCCTGCTGCCATTTTTTTGCTCCTTTCTCAAACTACCTGGCTTACAAGAAGGGTATCGTAAAAATAAAACCCCAACTTGCATTCAAGTTCTAAGGGGATTATCGGCTGGTTATGCTCGGGATATGTATTGATAAATATTGGTTAACACAAATTAGCAGTATTAAATGGAA
>JAGQWA010000626.1 GCA_020437725.1 Bacteroidota bacterium
ATGCTTATTACAATCGAAATAGCTTAAAGTACATTGAAGCTTATGGGCTTAATCAGGTAGAAAGTGTAATTCGATACACGCTCAGACGCAAAGACTTTTGCGAAGCGTGGAATGCTTTTGTGGAGTTGGGAATGACTGATAATCTCTTCGAGTTCAACTTTGCAGCACCCATAACTCATAGAGACTTTACCCGAATGTTTATAAGAACTGGCAGCGGATCTTTAGAAGAACGTTTTGCAAAAGCCATTGGGAAAAGTACCGATCATCCTGTTATGCAAAAGCTCCAGTGGCTTGGCATTTTTAACAGCGAACCGCTCCAAATGCAAAGTGGTACGTCCGCTAAATTTTTACAGAAAATAATTGAGAAAAAATGGACCATTGAAGCCCATGAACGAGACGCTATTTATATGGCACACGTGTGCTATTACGAATTGAACAACGAGCTTTTTAAACGCAAATCGTATTTGGCAGTTGAAGGCGATGATTATCATAAAACGGCCATGGCCAAAACAGTGGGGCTTCCGTTGGCAATAGCGGTTAGTGAATTTTTAAAAGGAAATATTAGCGCTAAAGGGGTTCAAATTCCATGTGGCAAAATCTTTTATGAGCCTATTTTAAAAGCGTTAGAACTAGAAGGAATTGCCTTTGACGAAGTGCTTGAGAAGAAATAAGTGCATAACTCAGGCTTAAACGTTCAATGCTAAAATTACATTTGTTAGGTGGCAAAAACAGGAGCAGGACGACGAACCATTTCTATACTCTCAACCATTGTGAGTATTTGTTTGGTGCTATTTTTATCAGGCATTTTAGGCATTTTTCTTCTTAAGGCTAATGAAGTAAAAACCCGTCTAAAAGAAAGTATAGAGTTTAAGGTAATGTTTCGAGATAAGGTACCAGCTGCCGATATGGCTATGTGGCATACCGATTTAGCCAAACGCCAATATGTAAAAGAAGCCCGTTTTGTAAGCAAAGAAGAAGCCCTTGCTTCTATGAAAGATGAGTTTGGAAATGAAGTAATTGATGTTTTGGGAATGAATCCGTTGCCCAATAGCATTGAGCTTAATTTGATTGAATCGTTTTCAGTGCCCGATAGTTTAATATCACTAAAAAAAGAGCTTGAAAGCCATGACGATATTATTCGCGAAGTAGTTTTTCAGGCCGATTTATTAACCAGAATAGATCAAAATGTAAAGCGTGTAAGCATGGTGTTAATTGGCTTTGTAGCCATATTTCTACTAATTGCCATTGCGCTCATCAACTCTACCATAAGGCTTACGATCTATAGCAGAAGGTTTTTGGTTAAAAGCATGCAGTTAGTGGGCGCCACACGTGGTTTTATTCGCAGGCCTTTTGTTTGGCAATCCATTTTAAATGGATTGTTGTCAGGGGTTTTGGCTTGCGCCATGTTACTAGGCGTAGTTTACCTCATGGAATATGCCTGGACAGGCATTATTAGAGTAGAAGATTTTCCGCTTATTTCACTACTTTTTGCATCTGTTTTGGTGTTAGGTTTTATCATTAGCTGGATAAGTAGTTATTTCGCGATTAATCGCTATCTCAACCTATCGCTTGAG
>JAGQWA010000627.1 GCA_020437725.1 Bacteroidota bacterium
TGTTTGTTTTCCATTTTATAAAGTAAACTGTTCTATGTCAGAAAAAACTAATTCTGAACCATTTAGCCAATGCCATAGTTTGAAAGCCAAACAACTGAATTATGACAAAGACTATTCTTGCCCTACTTGCTTTCCTTCTAATTGGTTTTACCAACGTAAATGCCCAAACCGAACAGAAAATTATTGCAGAACATTTCACCAACACGCTTTGTAGCACTTGTTCATTCCAAAACCCAAAAATCAAGGCCAATATTAGGAGTAATCCCAATGTGTTGCATTTAACCATTCATCCTAGCCGACCTTATTCCGCCTGTATTTTAAACAAGCATAACAAACAGGAGCAAGACGATAGAACCAAATTCTATGGCATTTATGGCTCAACCCCTAAACTGGTAATTAATGGCGAGTTGTTTACAGGAAACGATTACTCTAGCACTAGTCTTTTCAATGACTATAAAAACAAAACCACACCCTTATCAATTGTCATAAAGCAACAAAGATTTGGAACTGATTCAATCAAATTTCAAATTATAGTAAAGGCAGAAAGTGACCATAGTTTGGGTGAGTTGAGTTTATTCACAGCGGTGGTAGAAGACACCATTTTCTACGACGCACCCAACGGCGAAAAAGAGCACTATAATGTTTTTAGACGCACCATTTTGGGTGAGGTTCCAACCTTTACACTTGGCGCCACCAAGGGCGACTCAATGGTATTTGAAGGAACCGTGGCCGCTCATACGGACTGGAATTTTAACCGCATAGGCAGCATGGTAATGGTGCAAGAAGTGGCGGGCAAGGGCATAGTTCAATCAGGTCACGCGCCTGCGAGCCAAGATGATGTTATTGACAACACAGTTGGAGCTAAAGAGCAAGAGCGAGTGGAGCAAGAGTTTAGAGTTTATCCCAATCCAATGGAAGGAGATGCGCTATATGTGAGTGAACCAGGGGTTTATTCGCTTTATTCAATAGATGGTGCTTTGGTGGCTATCCAACAAGCTCAGCAAACCATTAATGTAGAAGGCTTAAAGCCTGGTGTTTATTTTATTAGGAATGAAATGGGGCAAGCGGTTAAGTTGATTAGATAACCGTTTTATTTTCCATCAGCCCAGGCTTTTCTAATGTTAAACAGGGTCATTAAATAGGGTATGTGCATTACAATATAGATGGTGAGCGTGCTGGTAAATCTTGAAGATGTATCGGCTGTTTTGAGCAGAAAGTAGAATGATACCAACGCAATAGCCATGCTTAGAAGTGCATCAATAATACCTAGGTTGGGCGCCCATGGTTTTCTAAACCAAAGGCCAAAGCCTATAAAGCCTTTGTAAATAGCCAGCGCATTTAAACCCACTCTGGCAATAAAAACCACATAGATAATATCATCTTTAGGACTTGGGGGGCCAAACCACAAATTCATAACCAATGAATACGCTCCATAAACGCCCAAAGCCATAAATAGCCAACAGAAAATCTTCATCCAAAATGGGAGAAGGGTTCTTCTGTCAATCGCATTGGTGATGATTAGCTCTTCATCTAGGTTTTGTAGCTTGTCTGCTGGCATGGGTGCAATATCGAAATTATGAGGAGATGGTGGGAT
>JAGQWA010000628.1 GCA_020437725.1 Bacteroidota bacterium
CACAACAGATGCTGAATAGCACGGTTCCTTTTCAATGCTGTGACGAATATCCTTAATTCTAAATCTGAAAGCAAATCACAACTATGCAAGAATGAAATATGGTGAGCCTTCAGCTGTGACGAATATCCTTAATTCTAAATCTGAAAGCAAATCACAACGGTGTTTTGGTTGAATTACCTGAAGAAAGGGCTGTGACGAATATCCTTAATTCTAAATCTGAAAGCAAATCACAACTCTAGCCTTCTTGTTTTTGTGAATGATATCGCTGTGACGAATATCCTTAATTCTAAATCTGAAAGCAAATCACAACCCCCAAACCACTCTATACTCCACTCGCTCAGCTGTGACGAATATCCTTAATTCTAAATCTGAAAGCAAATCACAACCATCGCGCAAAGCGTATCGCTCGGCATAAGCTGTGACGAATATCCTTAATTCTAAATCTGAAAGCAAATCACAACTGTAAAGACTGCATTTCGCCGTTATAACGCGCTGTGACGAATATCCTTAATTCTAAATCTGAAAGCAAATCACAACCGAAAACGCTTTTGGCACAAAGCGCGACATGCTGTGACGAATATCCTTAATTCTAAATCTGAAAGCAAATCACAACCCATTTCTTGAAGTTGTAGAGCAATGGTTGCTGTGACGAATATCCTTTCCCGATAGCTATCGGGACTAAATCTGAAAGCAAATCACAACTAATGCGCCCATCCATGGCTAATACATCACGCTGTGACGAATATCCTTAATTCTAAATCTGAAAGCAAATCACAACAACCCTGACAATAACTTGCTTGAAAAGTTAGCTGTGACGAATATCCTTAATTCTAAATCTGAAAGCAAATCACAACTATTTTTAAATTTTAGTCATTTAATAATCTGCTGTGACGAATATCCTTAATTCTAAATCTGAAAGCAAATCACAACTACAGCTCGTTCGATTCTTCGAGATTCACTGCTGTGACGAATATCCTTAATTCTAAATCTGAAAGCAAATCACAACGAGTAAAAATATTACAAGACAAGAATGACGGCTGTGACGAATATCCTTAATTCTAAATCTGAAAGCAAATCACAACGAGAATAGTGCGCCTGTAAATGGCTTGACCGCTGTGACGAATATCCTTAATTCTAAATCTGAAAGCAAATCACAACAGCTGTGTCAATATCAACAAGAAGGTTATCGCTGTGACGAATATCCTTAATTCTAAATCTGAAAGCAAATCACAACAAGTAGAATATACACCAGACACGCGGTTTCGCTGTGACGAATATCCTTAATTCTAAATCTGAAAGCAAATCACAACATTGATTCTTTTACGTTTAAAGGGGCGATAGCTGTGACGAATATCCTTAATTCTAAATCTGAAAGCAAATCACAACCAAATTGGAACTAGCACTAGTGTAACTTTGGCTGTGACGAATATCCTTAATTCTAAATCTGAAAGCAAATCACAACTTGGAGTCAAAAATGGGACGACAGCAAAGAGCTGTGACGAATATCCTTTCCCGATAGCTATCGGGACTAAATCTGAAAGCAAATCACAACTCAACAAAATACACCGATTATACACGAAAGCTGTGACGA
>JAGQWA010000062.1 GCA_020437725.1 Bacteroidota bacterium
ATTTTGCCGGAATGGAATATTATAGACACTTCCATTAATGTTTGCTACGAATACACTTCGCCAATAAGCGGAAAAACTTGGAAACAAAGTGGCTTTTATACCGATACCATTCATAGACCTGGAGCTTGCGATTCGGTTTTTAGAATCACCCTAAATGTGCTAGACCAAACCAGAACCCTAAAAAGAAAGGCTTGCGATAGTTTTATTACCTCAAGCGGTAAAGTGTATTATAGCAGTGGAACATACGTAGATAAGTACCAAAACCAATTGGGTTGCGATAGTTTTATTGTGTGGGATTTGACTATTAATAAATCTTCTTTGGCCAGAATTGCCGTTTTTGATTGCTATCAATACACAATGCCTAGCAAGAAATACACGGTTTATGAATCAGGGGTGTATGTCGATACAATTAAAACCAAACGCGGCTGCGACAGTATTTTAACTGTTGTGGTAACCATTCCACCACGTAGGCCAGATACTACACATATTAAGGGCTGTGGAGCGTATTATGTGCCAAGCGGGAAATTGCAAATGACCAAAAGTGGATTTTATTATGATACACTTAGAACCCACTATGGTTGCGATAGTCTAGCATTAATAGATTTTGAACAACAACAAACATCATCATTATTTACACTTAAAGCCTGTTTAGAAACCTTTTCGCCGAGCGGAAAGTACTTCTACACCCAATCGGGTAGGTATTATGATACAATGCTGAATAAAGCCGGTTGCGATAGTTTTATGACCATTGATTTGGTGCTTTTCGATACGTTTATTACCAATGTTGAAACGGCATTTTGCGATTCATTCATTTCGCCCTTAGGCAGGGTTTACAAGAGCAACGCAGAGTTTACCGAAATTCTTGAAAGCCAAAGTGGCTGCGACAGTACATTACATTTTAATCTTACGAGCAACGGCTTTAGCGCATCAATTTTGGAACAAACTGGATATTTAGAAAGCGATGTTTTGGCAGATGAATACCAGTGGCTGGAGTGCGGAAGTAACAAAGGCAAAGTACTAGCAACCGATGCCAAATTTGTTCCTGATTTTAGTAGCTCGTTTAAGCTTGCAGTTAAAAAGAACAACTGTTGGGACACCACCGAGTGTTTGCCTTTTTACACCGCCGGTGTTTATCCAAACCCTACTACTGGGCAAATTTTATTGTCTTTTGGAGCTGAAGTAGAAAACTGCCAAGTTATTATTATTGATCCGCTAGGAAGAGAGATCAATTTTCTACAACTAGGCAATATGGAGCACCAATGGATTGATTTACCGCAACAAAGCGGCATGTATGTATTACACATTACGGGCAATAATATTGAGCCATTGCTAGAGAAAGTTTTGGTGGTTCGTAAATAGAATGCCACAATTATACTTTTGGAGCTATAAAGAAATTCCAAGCTGATAAACTACTCTTTCTTAAAATCAAAACGCGCTAAATCATTACATGGCAAACAGCTTCCGCTGGCACTTGGTGTGGTGTTGGCGTTTATGAGAGTTTTGCCATCATCAATGGCATTTAAGTTGAGATTCTATCATTATTTAATGAGTTATCTCAAGGTGTTAGCCTTGTATTTGGAAATTAAGAACCCTAATAAAAATCAAAACCAAACTACCGAACTGTTTAATGAGTTTAAGGCAGCCTTTGGAGTTAGAAAATTGGCTAATGAGATTAACCCCAATCTGGCTCAGGCCGTTATCAATTTGGTTGAAAATAACCAAGTCGATGTAAATACCTTAAGTACGGATAACCGATTGATTGCTAAACACTTTATTCTGGTTCGAGAACTTGTTTCATTATACCGAAATGCCCAATTCAAACCTAATAAACTAAAACAAGTTGCACGTTGGAAATCTATGATAGCCAGGGACCAACTAGACTATGAAATAAGACTTGCAGAAACACTTTTTGAGTTAAGACACTGGCGTGCAGGGCATAAGATTAAATCGCCTTTTTCAGAATCTTATTATTCAGAATCGGGTAGAAATGCGTTTAAGAATTTCACCAAACCCAAGTTTATGCAAATACTTAGCGAAACTTTTGCACAACAGCCCATACACGTGTTAGATGTTGGCTGTGGTTACGGCAATTATATAGATGCAGTAACCAAATGGAATCCGAATGCGAAAATGATGGGGCTTGAAATTCAGTCTGATTTAGCCGAAACAGCTCAAGCGCGATTTGCATCTTCAGAAAATGTAGACCTACAAAACACCAGCATTTTCGATTTTGAAACCGATGAAAAATTTGATCTGGTGTTGTTTAATTATGTTTTGTTCTATTTTTCGAATGAGCAGAAACAGGCCTTATTAGAAAAGATTAAAACCCTTTTGGCTCCGAACGGCAAATTGCTCATTTGTCAATACTATGCAGGCATAGAGCCCTTAAAAGTAGAGTTAGCCAAGGCTCAAAATGATTATTCGCTCACCCGCCAAATCGAAATGTTTTACGGCAATAAAGTGCTTTATGCAAACGCCTTTTGGAACCAAACTGCCGACACCTTTTCTGAAGCTGAAAATTGGGAGAGATTTGAAACCATGCTAAATTCCAACGGCTTCCAAATTTCAAACATCACCAACGCCGATCGGTTTTATTATTCTTTGTTTGTTGAAGCAATAAGAATTAATGTCTAATAAATAGTTTGGTAAGGCCTTCAAATTTTTGAACATTTACCACCCTTATGTGTTGCTATTTTTGGTATTATTGGTGCTTAAAGCAACAAAAGGATGATGAAGTTTTTTAGGTTTTATGCATTGGTGTTCTCAGTTGTAGCTTTACTTGCTGCATGTGGCTCTACAGAAGATTTTGATGCCAGTATCCAATTAGACGTTTCGGCAGAAGGTCCTTTTTTTTCTGGCCCAAACACCTTGCAAGCAGAATACACTGTTAACTTAAAATCACTTATTGCCAATAAAGAATTTACCGCCAACGACATTAAAGAAGTTAAGGTGAAATCTGTAACCATTAAAATTCCTGAAGGCGATGCAATTGGTATAGATAGCTTTAATAATGTGGTAGTGCAATTAGCAAGCGATAATGCGCCAATGACCAATATTGCTATTTTGAATCCTATTAACGGTAATGGAAATGAATTAACTCTTACTTCGAGCGCTGATGCTGAAATAGAAGATTTCTTTAAACAAGAAAAATTCATTGTGCTGGTGGATTGGGATTTTAAAGAAGATTCTATGAGACCCGAAATGCATTCGAACGTTAAAATAGACCTTGTATTTAAACTAAAACAATAAAATAATGAATAGAGCAATTCTTGTAGCACTGCTAGTGGCCGTTAGCACCATTACTTATTCTTTTCTTGGCTCTGACGATGCCAAAGCAGACAGATTAAAAGGCATTTGGCAACCAAGCCATGGTAAAGCTAAAATTAAAATAGACAAAATTGGCAGCAAATACTACGGTAAAATTGTTTGGCTTAAAGAGCCTATCGATCCTGAAACCAAAGCCCCTAAAGTTGACAAAAACAACCCTGACGAGAGCCTTAGATCTACGCCACTTAAAGGCTACAGAATTCTTAAAGATTTTGAATATACAGACGAAGACGAGTGGAGCAACGGCACCATTTACGATCCTGAAAACGGCAGCACATACAGTTGTGTTATTAAAATGACCGACGAGAATACACTTGATATTAGAGGCTATATTGGTATTAAAACTTTGGGTAGAACCGATGTTTGGAAACGACTTGAGATGCCATCTAAGAAAAAAAGTGAGTAACTGCAAACTGTAGTAAATAAGGGTTTAATATGAAGTATGTTTTGAAATTTGCTTTGGTGGCAATGTTGGCATTTTATGCACCGGTATTATATGCACAAGAAGATACCACAACCGCCGAAGACGAAGAAGATTACAGCATTTATGATGATTTAGATTTTGCTGACGATGGCACGCAAAGTTTTGCCAACGCTAAAATTTCTGGCCTTAGCCCTGCAAGATTTATATCGCTGGGTTATGATTATCAGGCTGGTTATGATTTAACGGCGGCAAACGTAGGCGAAGGGATTGCGCCCGAAACAGCAACCATTAATTCAACCAGTGGAATTAGGGTAGGTGCCAATATACCAGTGGTGTCTAGAAACGACTTGCTTATACAAGTAGGTGGGCAGTATTGGAACCTAAATTATAATTATAATGATGCAAGTACGCTAAACCACCCATTGCATAAAACCCTTGCTAATAATGGTTTAAGAACATGGGGCTTAAATTCTACCATTTATAAACCCTTAAATGAAACCCATTTTATTTTAGTGCAGCTTGGCGCTGATATGAATGGAGATTATGCCGTTCCTGAATTTCAGAGCATGCGCTACAACCGTTATTCTATTGCAGCACTTTATGGTAAACGCCCTTCAGACTACAAGCAATGGGCTTTGGGTATTTCTAGAACCTACCGTGCAGGAGAATTAAACTACGTGCCAATATTCTACTACAACTATACGTCGCCAGTTAGCAAATGGGGTATAGAAGCTTTACTGCCGGCAAGAGGCCATGTGCGCTATTCGTTTAATAAACGAAGCATTTTAATGGCTGGTTTCGAATTAGAAGGAAATAGCTATCGTCTTGGAAATCAATCAACTTTTCTATCTGAGCCTTTAGATGATGTTGAACTACGCCGAAGCGAAATTCGTGCTCGAATGATGTACCAACGTCAATTGGTAGGTTTTGTATGGTTTGCTGCTGAGTTAGGTTATAGAATAAACTACTCTTACAATGTTGACGATATTCCTGAAGGTAAAGACTTTACCCGCCTATTTGGAATTGTGAGCGATGCGCCTTACGTAATGGAAAACACCATTGGAAACCCAGTTTATTTCAACATAAGTTTAAATTTGGTTAGTCCATAGTTGGTAATTAAACTTCTAGCATCATGTTCTTTTTTTTGAGGCATTTCTGCCAAATAATTGCTTTTAAATGAAGGGTTTAAAAAATTGGTGCTTTTTGCTCTTTATTATGTTTTCGGCCAGCCAAATTTTGGCCATGAGCAAAGGCAATCTCGAAGGCAAATCAGTTGTCAGTGGTTTTTCTGGTGTAAAGGTTAAGCACATTTCACAGCACCAAGCCTATGAAAATAATACAAAATCTGCGATTGAAATGGTTTCGTACTTAAGCGAACTAAGTAATAAAAAACCAGTTGTTTTAACCACTTATTATAGTTTTTGTGCCATATGCCAGAAAATGGCAACTTATGCAGATCAAAAACTAGAAAAAGCAGGAATAGACGCATATGTGGTAAGCCTATTATTAGGTGGAATTGGCAAGGCAGATGACCGATCTGGATTTGAAAGTATAGAAAAATGGAAAGCAGCCAATGATGAAAATTTTTTGGGTGATATTGCACTTTACGATGATCAAAATTTTTACAATCAACTTGTTTTAGAAAAGCATGGCTTAGAAGGAACACCCGATTTTTTCGTTATTTTCAAAGGGCAAGTACTTTTTCACCACCACGGTTATATTTTAAGTTCAAACTACGCCCCAGGAGTTTTGGCGGTAAACCTATTAAACTCATTGCAATTACAAGATCCATATTACGATACTTACAAATTTCATAATAATGATGGCCAACTTTTTGCGCTTAGTTATGCTTTTTTTAAAGGTAAAAGACATGGCAAATGGGATGCCGTTTACAAAGACAAGCATATAAAAACAACTGAATACTATAATGGGCTTTATGAAGGTGTAAGTACCCTATATTATGAGAATGGAAAGCCGAGAAAAGAGTTTTGGTACCATAACGATGAGTTTACTGGTAAGTTGAAGGTGTACTACGAAAGTGGTGCACTAATGCAAGAACAAGATGCTACTGGCGCTGAAAAAACCACTGTTCAAAAAGTTTATTCTGAAACTGGATCTTTATATGCACAAGGCAGCGCCTTAAAAATTGGAACTTGGCATGGAGAATGGAAAACCTATTGGGATAATGGTCAGGTTAACGAAATTGTGAACTATGATAACGGCCAAAAAGACGGCCCGGGCGTATTTTATCATGATAATGGAAAAGTGGCCCAAAAGGGGTTATATCAGAAAGATAAAGAGCAAGGAGTTTGGTTAATTTACCATACAAATGGCCAATTATACCAAAAACGCCAATGGAAAGATGGTCTATTAATGGAGATTTTAGAATGTTTTGATCAAGATGGAATGGCACTGCCTAAAGGTACTTTAAACAATGGTAATGGAACGGTGAATTACTATGAACCTGATGGTACATTTCAATCAACTAAACAATATAAAGATGGTGAATTGGTAAGCGAATAAGCCCATTCACTAATCAATGTGATTTTACAATTGACGGTTACACTTTAAGGTTATTCATTAACAATTCACTTTCAATTTGGGCTAGCATTAGGTGGTTAAGTGAATGCAATTCTTGAATTTGCTTGTCATTTTCGGTCATTTCCCAAATGTTTCGAGTTTGTGCTTCGTGCTGGTTAAAAAGGCCCTGGTATAATTCCAACACGCTTTCTAATGGCTCATGATCTACATCTTGTAAACGAAGCGACAACATGGCCAGCAACAAGCCCAATTGATAGGCCAGTTGTTGACTATTTTGAGCGTCAACCATTGCCAAATCATGGTAAAGTTCTAACAGAGGAATTTGAGCAAATTTTATGGCCTTATAACTGGCGTAAACCGTACCGGTACCGTAGTCGAAACTATCCCAAGCTTGGCTATACAAGGCACGCTTTAACCATGGTTTGCCTTCTGCACCACTAAGGGCAAAACCCAATAGTAAACCACCATTACAATCGGTTGATGCTATTTCTTCGCCCAACTCAAACATTCTTTTAAAGTGCGATACACGGTTGGGTAATTTTGCTACCAATGCAGGGTGGTATTCTGCAAACAAAGCTCGGCCATAACAAGCTTCTAGAGCTGCTTCTATTTTTGGCTCATAATCATGCGTATTTAAATGCACTAAACCCAATACAGAGCATTTTATCTGGTAATGATCACTTTGTTTATTAAAGGCGGTAGCAGCCAATAAAGACACAGCGCTCTGAAGGCCTACTTTGCCCCAATAAGCCATAAGTTCTTCAGGTGCATCGGGTTTCATCTCACCGTTTACTACACTTAAATGGTATAGCTCCAAAGCGTGCTTGGTGGTGCCATGCTTGGTAAGTACGGGCAACAAATGCGATACGTATTTCAAATTCGATTGTTCTTGCATCCAATTCAAAATGGCGTTTGCATCTATGGCCGATCCTAATTTGCAAACCACTTTTACATGCACCGAAATTAACTCATGGTTAAGCGCTTCTTGGAAAGACAAAAGGCGAAACAGTGCTTGTGTAGATGCTAACATGCTGGTAATATATGCTTGCAACAAACCTACAGTCATGGCCGCAGAGAAACATCTATTTCAAAACCTTATTATCATAGCAAATGGCCTAGAACATGGTTTAGAAGCAGAGTATAATTTTTTGATATCAGCAATGGGAGCGATAGGAGCGATCTATTAAATGTGCTGACTTAAATAAAATCAAAATCATTATAAACTGCCCACAAACACCAACCTATTATTGGCCGCCATACCATTAGGATTACACCCCGGCAAACCTTCAGGAATTTCAATACCTAGTTGATGATAGTGCTCCTGCCAGATAGGGTGAAACTCACTGGTTTCAGGATCTTTAAACGTCATGGGGTTGAGTTCAAAAATGCTGTCTTGAGCAAAAGCCGTATAAACGTATTCTGAGCAATAAAACCCTGTATCAGGAAAAATATAGGTGTTATTATAAGGTTGCCCAATAAGAGAATGCGCCTTGTTTAAAGCGTTAGAAACCTGTTCATTAGACAGATCTTGAATGCGATACACAAAGGCAGAATCACCATCTTTTACGTTGCGCTTTTTAAAAGAATCAATTGGTTCTCGGCACACACCTTTGTAAGAATTGCTGTGCAGCACGAAAGCCTTTCCATCTACCATTTCTATTATACCCATGTGCGTAAAATGGGTTTGTTTTTTGGTTTGCGTAACGGCATCAATTGCACCACCCAATGCAGAACCCGTTGAGCCCACAAACACAATATCGCCACTTTGCAATTGCGGTTTTTGAGTTGAATTGCAAGCTGTTAGCAGGGCGAGAATGAGAGAGAGAATGAAGTAAGGTTTCAAACCAAGTGATTTATGGGGCGAACTTAAGTAATGGCAATTGTCACTACCGTTGATTAAGCTGATTTCTGAGATTGATTTTGTTGAATTATCGCGACACCTTCGCGACAATTATATTGAGAAAATCTCTGGCCATCCCTTTAAACCTGTCAGGTCTCAAAGACCTGACAGGTTTAGTCATTATTTTTTTTGACTAGGTCTTGCCTACCTTCTCACCTTGCCCAAATTCTTGCTTAGCACTGGATTGGCAAAGCTTTTTTCGCCGTGGCTTTTTTCGCCTGTAAAATGGCAGTAGTTTTCTGGGTGGTTTTCGTTTTCGTACTCAGCCTAGATTTGATGGCAGAAGGGTTTTACTAGTTGAAGCGAATACGGATAATATTATCTAAAAAGTCAAACAATTAAAGCTTATCCATGATTTCTAGACCAATGTGCTGATTTAAAGTGCTTTTGTCATTCAAAACACTCACAAAGCCCAACTTACATTGATTTCTACCTTCTTCGTCAATTACGAAGTCGCCAAATCCCTTTTCATTTTGACCAACCCAAGGATATAATAAAACACTTTTGTTCGCTCCCCAATATTTGTTGTAAGCAAACATTTGTTTAAGATCGTCATCAGATGGATTTAGTGCTTCTACTATTTTCCATTTGGTGTCAATAATGATGGTTTCTTTAGGTTCTGAGATTGATTCCAAAACGATATCAGGCCTGATGGTTCGATTTACATTTTCTGCTTGCCAAAATAGTTTTGAACTTTGACCTTTTATATTGTATTCATTTTGATCTGTTAATTTTAGTTGTTTTAAAACATATCGTTCCCAAAGTGCATTCATATCAAAAAGTAAGGCCAACATGTTTTCTCTGCCAGTAGTAATAGTGGGTGAATAGTTTAGCAACAACATTTTGGCAATTTGATATGCCTTTTTATAGCCTTCGGTTTTGCGATTGAACTTAAAAGACTCAAGTTTTGATGTGTTTATATTAGAGTTTGTAAACTCAGGAAAACTGAGTTTTAAGCGCTTAATGGCATCGCCAAATTTTCCGGCAGAATCAATTTGTTCTAACACTAATAGAGCAGCATATAAGGATTTTATTAGAAAATGGTCTTGATCGTATGTTGTATAATGCACATAAAAGCGCTCTTTATGTATGATGTTTTGTTGTATGTTTTTGGTGAAATCTAACCTGCCTTTTAAGGCCAATTGATTGCCTTGCTCTTTTCTATATTTTTTTACCAAACCTTGCCGCACCAAGCGGTTTAGCTCGTTGATGTAGGTTTCAAAGTATAAGTCAAGTAGTGAATTGTTTCTTCGTTTAAGTGCTGCATCGGTTAAACTCTCTAATTGCAAGCTATTGGTTTGCTTTAGCATGGTAAGTAAAACCGATTGCCACTTTTTGGCTCCCTGATTCAACTCTTCTGTTGACCTAATGGCCTCTTTATCGGCCTTAGGAAGAATTTCAATAATGAGCTTACCAATTTGAATAACCCCGACATAGCTTGTAAACTTTACCCCACTTCTTATACCTGTAAAGTACTTGTGACCATTTTTATCATTAAAAGCATAAAGCGCATCTAATTGTTTGGGCAACAGAAATCGGCCAAAGCCATCAGGAGTTAGTGTTAGCCTTTCATGCTCAAATACTTGGATTACTTTAGGTTGTTTTGGCTCATTCATAAATTGACTTGAAATCCCAATTATCCTGTGATATAATAGTGAAAATCGGTTTTGCGGCTAAGTCTGTTTTTATATCTTCATCATATCCTGAGAATTTCGCAAAATCAGCTTTCTCTTCGTTTTTCATAATAAATGACTCGCCCAATACCAAACCAATTTTGCCAAAGTCACCGTAAAAATACTCTTCAAGCAATGGCAGTATCTTGTTGGCAAATGCATGTTTCAACTGACCTTCATTGCTCACTGACATAAAATAAGAATGGCCAATGCAATGGTCTTGGTCAAGGAGTTTTTCTATCCTTTTATTAATGGCAGCTAGCATTTTTTCCAAGTTTATTCCCGAAAACTCTTTCTCATCAAAATATTTAATTGGTTTTCCATCTTTTTCAACCACACCTTTTTCGCGGTCAGTTTTCATGTTTTCCCAAATTTCTTTTCGGCTGTTCCAAACTATATCGCTTGCACCTAAAAAGTCAAGCAGTTCTTTTTCTTTCGAAACATATTCTGCATCATCCCAATCTACATTTTCGTATTTCCAAAGCAATCTGCAAAACATGGCATTTGGGCTTAGTAGCTTCGGTATTGGAAACATGGGCTTGAAGGTAAACCTACGCCTAAGTGCGGTATCTAAAGCTTCTACACTGCGGTCGGCGGTGTTCATAGTGCCAATTAGATAAACATTATCGGGCACTGAAAATGGCTTTTTACTATATGGTAAAGTAACTGATAAACTCTCATCTTGCCCCTTGCGCTTGTTGTCTTCAATGAGTGTAATTAACTCACCAAATATGCTTGATACGTTACCACGGTTGATTTCGTCGATTATGAGCACATAGTTTTTTCTATGTTCTTGTTGCTCCTTTTTTTCAAAAGTCGCTGCACCATTATTCACAAAGAAGTCCCTTTTTATCAAATTTTTATCAAGCTTGTAAATGGTCTTTTGGCTAAGTTGATGCTCATAGAAATCTTCTACCGATATTTCAACGTCCTTAAAAAGCCATTCAACTTTTCTAAAATGATTATAGCGTATTTCAGTTTCAGGATTGAATTCATAATCATCTTTTACAATGCCTATTGCCCTTATTGCATTAAGCCCTTTTGGAATTATAACATAATTTCCATTTTTCAAATAATTGCTAAAGTAGTTTATAGCGGTAGCGGCATAGTTGCTCAGGTTTAGTTGTGCTACCTTGCTTTTTATTTGGCTTTCATTTAAACCGCTAAAATCATTTTCATCACCAAAGCCCAAAGCAATTACATTATTCTTAAGGCAATATTGATAAATCACGTTATCATCGGGGTCGTTTACATCACCTAATGATATTTTATAAAACGAAGCTTTGTTAAAGTCATCTTCATTTAGGCTTATAACCTGATCTTCTTTAATTTGATTTAGGTTATCGGCATTTTCTGAAACCTTGCAAATCAGTTTAAATACACCATCCTTAATTCTGTAAACTAAATCGTTTTTATCCTTTATAACCTCGGGCTTAATCCCCTCCACAAAATCTTCGTAACTAAAGCTTTGATGAAAGGTGCAGAAGGCAATTTGCCCTTTGGGGTTGTCCCAATCGTTTATCAATAGCTTTTTGAACTCATCAGTAAGTGCTTTTCTGTTTTCTTGGTTTTCTTCGTAAAAAATGGGGTCGGCAATTTGTAGGGCTTCATTCACTGTATTATAGGTTTTACCTGTGCCCGGAGGGCCGAAGAGGATTTGGTTGAGTGGATGTTTTTTTTGCATGTTTGATGTATTTGATTTAACACCCCTTAATTCACCTAGCAAATTTTCAAAATCGACCATTTGCGCAGTTATAATTTTCTTTGACTGATTAATTAAAAATTCCCAGCTTTTTCCAAAGACATCTTCGCTTGGTAAGAATTTAACGATTTTAGAATCTGTATACTCACCGCGGTAATTTAAGTACTTTACCCTATAGGGGTTAGAATCGTCTAGTTTAACCGTATCAATTTTAATTACAAAAAGCCAATCGGTATCTATGCCGACAGTAAATGCTAATTTTTCAAATTCTAATGATTTTTTATCAGGG
>JAGQWA010000629.1 GCA_020437725.1 Bacteroidota bacterium
TAATTGCCATGGCATTTTCATCATGTGCAGAAAATGAAGTAGTTGATGAATGTTTAAACGGACATACCTATGGTTTTTTGGGAGGGCTTTGGCATGGCATAATTGCGCCAATAGATTTAATAGCCATGCTATTTAGCAACGAATACATTGTATATGCACCTAATAATACAGGTGCCTGGTATGCCTTTGGTTTTGTACTTGGCAGCGGTGGTTGGGGTATTTTAAGCTCAAAAGGAGCTAACATGCGAAAAAGAAGAAACAGAGATTAGAATGAAACAAAACGAGACAATTAATATTGCCAACGAGCTAATGCAGAATAGGCGTTCGGTTGCACCCAACCTATTTAATGGCCAACCTATTTCTAAAGAAATACTCAACCAGATTTTACAAAACGCCCATAGAGCTCCAACGCATAGATTAACCCAACCTTGGCGATTTAAAGTGCTAACTGGCGAAAAGAAGAACAAGCTAGGTTATTTTTTGGCGGCCAAATATTACGAGCAAACCCCAAAAGAAAAATACAACCAGAATAAGTATGATGCTTTACCTAAAAAAGCGGCAAATGCAGGCGCTATTATTCTAATTTGTATGCAACGTGATGCAGAAGAACGCATTCCAGAATGGGAAGAAGTAGCCGCTGTTGCCATGGCCGTTCAAAACATGTATTTAACCTGCACAGCGCATTATATTGGTTGTTATTGGAGCTCGCCCGGTACTATTAAAAACATGGGCGAGTTTATTGAGCTAAATGAAGGTGAAACCTGTTTGGGTGTTTTTTATATGGGCTACTACGATAAAGAACTACCACTTTCGCCGAGAAATCCTATTGAAACCGTTGTAAATTGGTACGAATGAAAAAGAAATATACCTTAGTTCTTTTGGCATTGCTAACCCTGCAAATGGCCAAAGCAAATGAACCTACAAAAAAACAAGAAGTAAATCCAACCGAGACTCCACATCAAGTTTCATTGAATTTATTGGGGTTTGCACTCAAGAATATTCAGTTGAATTATGATTACAACCTTCAACCCAATCAAAGTGTGGGAGGTAGTTTGAACTTTTTATTGCCTCGCGGCGATTTTTTTAGTTCTTCGGTTGATCCTAATTCATCAATCAATTTTTCGAATGGTAATTTTTATGGATATGGCATAAATGCGCACTATAAATATTTTCCTTACGGTGAAAAAAATGGGGGGCCACAAAGCTTTTACATAGGCGCATTGATAAGACATCAAAAATTGAATTATGATTTAGACGTAACAGCTACTACCAGCACATTTACTGGCGAATTTCAGCTCGACATGGGTCTTTCGTCATTTGCTGTTGGTGGGTTAATTGGCGTGCAATTACGCACCCCGAGCCATGTGTTTTTTGATTTGGGTATTTATCCGCGTTTAAACTACAATACCTTTAAAGCATCGGCCGATATTACTCTTGAAAGCGACGATTTGGACAAGCTAGAAGAAACGCTAAAGGAGTATTTCGACTTTGATGTTTTTGGAAGTTTAGAAAACCGGTTTTTTAACTTTACAGAACCAACTATAAGATTCGGTTTTCCTATGGCAGCTGTTGGGGTTGGCT
>JAGQWA010000630.1 GCA_020437725.1 Bacteroidota bacterium
TATTGATTATGCCCACTCCAGATAATGTTATTGGAGTACTCTCTCTCATTATTTGGACACTGATCATTTTGGTTGGTGTTGAGTATGCATGGCTTGCTATGAGTCTTGGAAGAAAGGGTGAAGGTGGGACAATCGTTTTAAAAGAGATTCTTGTTCCACTGCTTACGTCAAATCGACAAGTGACGCTTGTCACATTTCTATCATTCATCGGAATATCGCTTTTAATGGGTGATGGAGTTCTTACGCCAGCCATGAGTATTTTAAGCGCGGTTGAAGGCATCTTATTGATTCCAGATTGTTCAGGGGTGAGTCACTATGTGCTCATAGGACTAGCAAGTTTGATCGCTCTGTTGCTTTTCATATTACAAAAAAAAGGAGTTGAACGTGTTGCGGCTGCATTTGGCCCAGTAATGATAATTTGGTTTTCAGCTCTGGCAATTACTGGATTTATTGGCATTTTTAAAGCTCCATTTGTGCTCAAAGCAATTAACCCGTGGTTTGCCTTAAATTTTATTTATCGTAATGGCTTTGCGGGATTTTTTGTTTTGTCAGAGGTTATTTTGTGCGCAACTGGTGGAGAAGCGCTTTATGCGGATATGGGCCACTTAGGTCGAAGGCCAATTATACAGGGATGGTTTATTGTTTTTTGGGTACTTGTGTTAACGTATCTAGGGCAGGGTGCATTTTTGATTGCTTACCCAGCGGCAAAATATGTTTTGTATGAAATGATTTTGAGTCAGGCATCAGCTCTGTACATTCCATTTTTGGTGCTCAGTTTGCTTGCATCAATTATAGGTTCTCAAGCAATGATCAGTGGAATCTTTTCAATTGTTTACCAGGGAATCATGACAAATATGCTTCCCATGTTTCATGTTGAGTACACTTCAAGCAAGTTGCGTTCACAAATCTATGTTGGGTTTGTTAATTGGTTTTTATTGGTCAGTGTTCTAATCATTATTTTCCATTTTCAAGAATCGCATAGTCTTGCTGCCGCCTACGGATTTGCTGTGACTGGATCGATGACCTTGACGGCAATCATGATGACTTGGATTTTTTATCTCAGAAGGTGTTATGGCAGAATGGCCATTTCAATCGGGGTCATGATGGTAGTATTGACTTTTTTTGTTTCTGGGACTTATAAAATTCCTCATGGAGCTTACTGGTCAATTCTTATCTCGCTTATTCCTTTTAGTACCATTCTTATCTACACCTACGGACAAAGGCGTCTGGTTAAAGCGATCAAGCCAATGCATCTAAGTGATTTTTTAGAAGCCTATGTCCCAACGTATCAAGCAATTAATAAAATTAAAGGTTCTGCACTTTTCTTTGTTCGGAGCATTGATAGTGTTCAGCCCTATTTGAGTCAAACAATGTTTAAAAATAATATTGTTTATGAAGATAATATCATGATTTCAATTATTACGCGTGATGACCCCTTTGGAGTCATAGGGTTTTTTAAAGGTAATCTTGCAGATGGTTTAAGAATTTTTGAAATCCATATGGGGTATATGGAGGTCCTTGATATCGATAAGGTCTTGCATAATGCCGGTATTGAACCAAAGGTTATTTTTTATGGTC
>JAGQWA010000631.1 GCA_020437725.1 Bacteroidota bacterium
GCCAAAGATTTCTTTGGCAGCAACCTTTTTAGCAAAAAGGTTGCTATCCAGTGCAATTTTCTCCAGATTTCCTGCGACTTTTATCCATTCCGCCATCGGTTCGAGCCAATGTTTCTGCTTTTGTAGAGAACGAGTGTTTTCCTCCTCCAGCGACTTCTTTTCGGATAGGAGTTTAGCTTTTTCAGTTCGGTAAGTTTCGCGTTCAATATCTTGCTCCAAATAGCCATCAAGAAGACGCTGGAGCTTTACCGAGATGTCTTTGATTCTTTTCTCGTTCTCTGAAACAAAAGCAGAAACAGATTGGGCGGATTCCGTTTTGTCTTTTTCTAACCTTTTATTCAAGTATTCCGCCCAATCCGGTGGCAAAGAAACTTTTTGCAGGAGTGATGAGATTTGAACGTCCAAGACTTCTTGGCGAATACAGGGTTCAGGACACTTAATAGTTTTAGATTTTTTCGTGCAATGGTAGTAAGTATAAAAATGTTGCGTGCCATTCTTTTGAGTTTTTACCCTGTATTCGCCAGTAATTTGCATACCGCAATAATTGCACGATAAAAGCCCACAATATGCTTCCGGCTCAATTTGAGATTTATGTCTTGGACGCCCTCTCTCTTTCATCACTTCCTGCACCTTGTCAAAAAGTTTCTTTGCCACTATTGGCTCGTGCTTGCCTTCGTAGATTTCGCCAGCGTAGCGAAATAATCCGGTGTAAAAAGGATTCGATAGTATAAAAGTCGCTCTGGAGATGTGGATTCTCTTTCCACTTTTGGAAACGAGGCGATTTTGCTCAAAATATTCTCCGATTTGTTGGAGCGTGGAATTACCTTCCGCGTATAGTTCAAAGGCGCGGCGAACGACGGGCGCGGTCTTTTTGTCTACCACTACAGTTTTTGTTCGTGGGTCATTCAAATATCCCACTGGAGCAAGTGAGGGATATTCGCCGCGCCTGACTTTCTGTCTCAAGCCTCGTTTCGTATTTTCGGAAAGAGAATCCACATAGTATTTGCTTTGCCCAAAGGCGATGTTGAGCATAAATTTCCCTTGTGATGTGTTATCGCTCCAAAAAGTGGGAAATTTCAACATCGCCAAATGCCCGCAGTCCAACAGATAAATTATCTTGCCACCGTCCACAGAATTGCGCGCCAAGCGATCTGGATGCCAAGCAAGAATGGCGTTTGCTTCGCCGTTCTCTATACGAGAAAGCATATCGTTAAAAATAGGTCGCCCTGGAACTTTCGCTGATTGCTTTTCAATCAACTCTTCGGCGATTTGCAAACCTTCTTGCTTGGCGTAGGCGCGCAATTCTGTAATTTGTGCCTCAATACTCAAAACCTGCTTGTCCTCAACATCGGTGGACTTGCGGGCATACAAAAAGAATTTTTGCGGAGATAAATTGGTCATAAATTTGAAACTTTAAAGGCCGCCCCGGTTGTAACCAATCCAAGTTGCCTTGAACTGACCGAGACGGCCATCAAAAAAGACAACTTGCGGGATTGGTTACACAGTTATTATAGCAAAAATTCTTTTTGTTGGGCAAATGCAAATACAAAATTGCGCTGGATT
>JAGQWA010000632.1 GCA_020437725.1 Bacteroidota bacterium
GTTTCTCTTTCTCCACCGCCTACAATCTCTCCATAACCTTCAGGCGCAAGCACATCTACCCCTTTTACCAAAGTAGAGTCGCTTTCTGACTCCTTCATGTAAAATGCCTTAATAACCTTTGGCCAGTCGTATACCATTACAGGTGTATCAAAAAGTCGAGTAATTACGGTTTCGTCACTTCCACCAAGATCAGAACCATATTCAAAATTTAATGCGCTGCTTATCCAATTAGGAATATTACGGCAATCTTCTTCTAATTGTTTTTGTTCTTCTCTTAGCTGTTGAATAGACCTTTCGTAGTAGGCTATTTTGCCCTTTTTTAGGCCGCCCTTTGCCAAAATGCCTTCTTTTTCGGAAGCTTCAGTAGCAATTTCTTTTAGGCGATTTTCTTTTGAAGCCAGGTCTTCTTCAAGCATTTTAATTGACTGCTTTCCGTTTACTTCTTTCTCGCCTTTTAGAATTTTTACCGCATCATTATATGATAGCCTAACAAATGGTTTGGCCACATTTTGAAGTGTAGTGGTATCTCTTTCTAAAACTTCAAGCTCTGTTTTGCAGTTTTCAAGAACACGGTTCACAACGTATTGAATAAACTTTTCAATTACGTCCATGGTCATTTCAAGATTATAGAATGCCATTTCTGGCTCTATCATCCAAAATTCTGAAAGGTGCCTTCTTGTTTTAGATTTCTCGGCTCTAAAGGTTGGGCCAAAGGTGTAAATCTTGCCCATGGCCATTGCCATTGCCTCGCCGTATAATTGGCCAGATTGACTTAAGTAGGCTGGTTTATCGAAAAACTCCGTTTCAAAAAGATCTGTTGTGCCTTCGCAAGCATTTCCCGTAAAAATTGGCGCATCCATTTGCACATATCCTTCTTGCTGAAAGAAAGAATGAATGCCAAATATTACTTCATTTCTAACACGCATAATGGCCCATTGCTTTCTCGACCTAAGCCATAAATGCCTTTTGTCTAACAAGAAATCAACACCATGCGCCTTTTTAGAAATCGGATAATCTTCAGAAGTTCCAACAATTTCGAGTGCAGTTGCATGTACTTCTACACCACCTAATTGGCGCTCGTCTGCCACTACCTTGCCTGTAAGTCTTACCGAAGTTTCTAACGAAAGCAACTTGGTTTTTTCGAACTCTACATCACCAATATCTTCTTGAGATACAATGCATTGGCAAAATCCAGAGCCATCTCTTAAAATAATAAAGGCAATGCCTTTACCATCTCTTTTATTTTGAACCCAGCCTTGTAATTGAATCTCTTGATCAATACAATTTGCCAATTGCGAAATGTTCACGTTTTTCATTCTGTTTTAATTCCTTAGAAATAAGTTGAAAGCTTTATGCTTCTAAAAATCTATAATTAATGAAATTTGGGGTTGAAAAGCAAAGGCAAAGATGCTAAAACAAGGGCTCAATCAAAAGCTGCTGCAAAAATTATCGCCGCAGCAAATACAGTTTATTCAATTGCTGCAATTGAATTTAACAGAGCTTGAAGCCCGGTTGGAGGAAGAACTAGTTGATAACCCTGCCCTAGAAAAGGCCGAAGAA
>JAGQWA010000633.1 GCA_020437725.1 Bacteroidota bacterium
GACGACGATTTGATTACCATTAAATCAAAAGCGAAAATGAATGGTGATAAAACCATAATTAGCATAACCGTTATTATAAAACAAGGTTATATGCAAGCTAGCGATTGGCAAAAATTACAGGCAATTGCCACAATTGAAAAGGAGCTAAGCGATATTGAAGTTACCGTAACCGGTATTCAAAAACCATAAACTAAATATACTTGTAATGAACACATTTTGGATAACCTTAATTTTTGCTGGTGGGTTAATGCTTCTTGCTTTTGGCATGATAGGCATCAGAAACCTGCTTGTTAAAGGGGGTCAGTTTAGAGGTACATGTAGTTCTAATAATCCAATATTGGCTAGCAAAACAGGAACATGTTCAGTTTGCGGTGGCGATATGGCTAAGTGCGAAAACAACAAGTAAGTAAGAACTTACATAATTTATAAAAAGGCATCAGGTAAATTTCTGGTGCCTTTTTTATTATAAGCCAATTCTCAAATAATCTTTTCCTTCAGGGTTTTGTTTGAAATTTAGCTTGCCATCAGCTTGTTGATAGATTAAGAAATAATCAACCCCTTTTATTTGTTGAAGCCATTTTGTTGAAGGCTCTAAACCCATAACCATGCATGCTGTAGAAAGCGCGTCGGCTGTAATGCAATCGGTTGCTACAATAGAGGTGCTTAATAAATTATGAATGCTGCCATAGCCAGTTTTGGGATTTATGGTATGCACCCGTAATAGGCCGTCAACCACTTTATATTGTTTATAGTTGCCGCTAGTGGCTATTGATTTGTTATTAAGGTCGGCCAAAGCAAATCCGTTTGCTGATTTTGTTGAAGTGTCGGGCGTTAAGATTTCAAGAACCCATGCTTGCCCGCGTTTATTAACACCTTGGCCACGCGCTTCGCCACCAATTTCCACCAAAAAATTTTGATAACCATTAAGTGTCAAATATTCGGCCACCAAGTCAACACCAAAACCTTTGGCTATGGCTCCAAAATCTAGGTGAACATTAGAATTGGACTTATATACGGTGTCTCCTTTAAGGGTTAATTTATCCATTCCTACAAAGGCAAGAATTGAATCAACCTGTTGAGAATCAACTTTTGAAACATCTGTTTCCCTAAATCCCCATAGCTTCATCAATGGCCCAATTGTTGGGTCGAAAGCACCATTTGAAAGTGCATACACTTCTTTTGATTTGGTAAAAACACGCTTAAACAAATCGTCAACCCAGGCCTTTTTGTCTGCCTTATTGAGCAATGAAATGGTAGAATGTGGAACGTAGGTCGACATTGATTCGTTAACAGCACTAAGCACCGAATCAATTTGCCTTTGTAGGTCGATATTCTTTTTACCTTGATAGGTTACGTTGTATTGAATAGTGCCAAAAGTTAGCCCGCTAATGGTATGGTATAGTGCATTTTGGCCACAACTTGAAACAATAAAAAAGACCGCCAGAACGACGGTCTTCATAATATTTTTATTCATTTTCATTTAGTGCTACTTAGTAGTAAGATCTTCTACTTTGTCTTTGTCAAATTTAGATTTGTCAACTGTGAAAATAGAATCATC
>JAGQWA010000634.1 GCA_020437725.1 Bacteroidota bacterium
TGTTAAATGCACCTACGGGATTTTTTTGGGTTTTTCTACCAATGGCTATTTCGGCAATCATAACCGGAAAACAAAGCACAAAGCAGAAAAATAAGTATAGTACAAGAAACATGGCTCCACCACCTTGCCCTACTTCAAAAGGAAATTTCCAAATATTACCCAAACCTACAGCTGAACCCGCAGCTGCCATTATAAACCCAAATCTATTAGAGAATTGACCCCTTACTGCCATTTATATGCCTTTGGGCGGAAAGATAAACATTCTCTCTTTTTAGCAAGTTTAATACTTGAAATGAAACACAAATTGAGAAACAATATATTTGTTAGAAAGCAACTTAACCTTCCTAAAATGAAAACATTATTTCTTTCTACCTGCCTGCTTATTTCTGCCTTTTGCCTTCGTGCTCAAGATGTGCAAATGACTTTTATTACACCAACTGAAAAAGATAGTGTTAAAGCCAACGGAAAAATTTCTGGTACGTGCCAAATGAAAGTTTTAAAAGACCTTCCGGCGGCTACCATTCTTAATATTTACAGCACAGTTAATGGCCGAGACAAGCAATTGGTTACTGCCCAATTATTTCAAACCGGTTACCCAGCTGGGCAGTCGATAAATCTAACCGGAGATTTTAATATTCCTAATAAGCCAGGCGAAAACGTGGTTTTAAGAATGTTTATAGATGGTGGCGATCTTGACCCAACCAACGACACCGCAAAAATTAGTGTTAGAATGGTAAGCCAAATGGCCAATGATATTAGCGTAAAAATTACCAGCCCAACACTTAACGAAAGGCGCTATAATTGGACCACCGTACCATTTAAACTTCTAATTAAGAATGAAGGAACAAACGATTTTCCTACAGGCTCTGATATTTTATTAGGAGGAACTTTTAACGACCAACCCGAAATTGACGAAACATTACTTAAATACAACGGACCAACTCTAAAAACAAACGATACAGCAAGTGTTACAGTTAATATTCCCATAAAACGATGGGCCTATATTGGCGAAAACGACATTTGTGTTTTTTACAATTGGGTTGAAAAACGTGGACAGAATAATATTCCAATTGACCAAGCCAGCCCAGATAATTTAGACTGTATAAAGATTGTGGTGCAAATGAATTCTATAAACGAACCAACCATTAAAGAATTTTCTGTGCTAAGAACCCAAAACAATCTTCAAATTGTTTTAGACACTGATTTTGAAAACAATGAAAACCAAGCCTTTTTATACGATATAAAAGGCCATATAATATGTAGTACTAAAATGATTAATGGTACTGCAAGCTTGCCAATAGATAATTTACCCAAAGGGGCTTATGTTGTTAATGTAGCAAGTTCGGGGGCTTTTTATACCCCACATATTTTTATTAAATAGCCCATTTATTGGCAAGGTTCAAAAACATATTAAAACAAATAAATCATAGACCTTGGAGCCTGCCAAAACATAAATGGAATTATTACCAAGAGTGGAACGAAGTTGTTTTTTTACACTATGCGGTTAACCCTAGTCTTTTAAAAGAATTTGTGCCAAAGTCGTTAACAATTGATTGC
>JAGQWA010000635.1 GCA_020437725.1 Bacteroidota bacterium
TTTTTTAAACATGGCAGTTGTTATCGGAATCCTTCCTACAAAAGGATTGAACCTGCCCTTTATTAGCTATGGCGGCTCTTCTTTATTGGCCAATCTTATGGTAATTGGCTTATTTCTTTCAAATGTTTTTAGAAATGATGAAAACACTAACTCAAAAATTTGAATCTGATCCAGATATAACGTTTCATATGGGCTGTGATTTGTCTTCTTTCATGACATTAAAGCTGATAGAAAAAGGAAATGTGGCGATTGTAAGAAGTATCGAATCGCTTAAGCGGTTAGTTGCTTATTGTCGTGAAAACTCGATTGCATACCGCGCTTTGGGAAGAGGTGCCAACCAAGTGTTGGCTGGAGAACAATTGCTCTATATTCAACCAAGTTTTATCTTCGATGAATCGAAATATGAGCTAGTTCAAGAGCGATATTATTTCCCCGCCTCGGTCTCTCTCGCATTTCTAACCAAAATGGCCACAAATTTTGGTTTAAAGGGCTGGGAGGTTCTTACCGGAATTCCAGCAACCGTTGGAGGGGCGATCTATATGAACGCTGGTACGAGTCTTGGAGAAATTGGTTCATTGGTGGAATCCGTTGAAATTATGAATCACGACGGAAATGTGCGACGGCATCTCGTTAAGGATGGTGACTTTAGTTATCGCAAAAATCACTTTGTGAGAGATGGAGAATTCATCGTCGGAGCCACATTAAAACATTTTGGGGTTGATGTTAAAATCTCAGAGAAAATAAAAGAATATCTAAATTACAGAAAAACTACACAACCACTTCGTTCAGCTAACTGTGGGTGTGTTTTTAAAAACTTTCCCGACCTTTCAGCTGGTCGATTAGTTGACCGGATTGGTTTGAAAGGTTTGATGTTCGATGGAATGCAGGTTAGCACGCTCCATGCCAACTTTATTGAAAACAGCGGAAAAGGAAATGCTGCGAGTTTTGAAAAATTAGTAAGCTCAATTACCACAGAAGTGGAGCGATATACTGGCAGAAAAATTGAATGTGAAGTTCAATACTTGTATAATATGAAGTAATGAAGGTAATTACTATTATTGCATTGATGCAATATGCAACATTGAGCTTCGCAAATAGCAATCTAAAATACCGTACAGATTTTGGAAAATGTCCGGCAAAGACTGTTGGGGATCTTGCAATCGAACTTATCAATCACTTTGATAAAACAGGTTCATTGTACGATCTCAAAAAATATATTGAAAAAAATGGATTAGAAAAAAAATTCTTTCTTTCAAAATATGCCTTGGAGTACGAACCGGTTAGCAAGAAACTGTATCTGAACTTTGACTGCCCCCTACCGCTGGCCAAGGTCCAGGTTTTTAAAAAAAATGGAAAAGAACTCTACAATGCAATTCTAGTTGAAGGAGGAGAAATTATTGATCCCAACTATGAAGTGTTCTTGCGTAAAGAAGGAAAAGTCCATAAAGAATTGCCATTTTTCTCTATCTCATTTGAACAGGTTAAAGACGAGGTAATCAAAGATATCTCTAGTTATCTCATTTCAAGTTCTAGCGAGATAAGTAGTAGGCTCTCC
>JAGQWA010000636.1 GCA_020437725.1 Bacteroidota bacterium
CGTGTGGTAGTGGTAAGGTAAGACTGCCTTCATATACACTGAGAAACTCAATAATAAATGAAAGCTAGATCAATTTAATTTGTTGCCGCATTTGCTGCAGAAATTTGAATTTTCATCGTATTCGATTTTGCAAGATTCACATGATCTCTTTGAAGTTGGAGTAATTCCCAGATAATCATTGAGAAAGTCGCAATTGTAGAATAGAAGCTTTTCCATTGACGGTCTAAAATCTTCAATATTTTGCTCGCTAATGGAAATATAATATTTTCTGGCACCTTCGTATTTATGTCCTAATATATAGTCCGAATGATCGCTGCTTACACCTTTTGAAACCAATCTGGTCTTTACGGTTCTTCTAATGTCGTGGAAAGTGAAATCCTCAACTTGTGCATTTTTTTTAGTTGTTTTGAATGTAGAGGCAAACGCATTTTTTGCGGAGTTCTTTATTCCTTCCTTGTGATAAGGTCTGCCATACTTATTCAAAAATAGGTATTCGTTATGGCCGCTCATTTGTTGCAAAATAATCATAAGTTTTTGCATATTCGTATTCCACGGTATATAACCATACTGATTGATTTTGGCATGCAGAACATAGAATGAATTTTACTCCCATCTGACATCAGTCCACTTCAGGCGGAGAAGATTGTCTACTCTTAAGCCTGTATTAAAGGCGGTTATTAAAATGGGCACCACCCATTCCTTAGCATTTGAGTACAACCTTTGTTCCTCATCCTTAGACGCCGTTCTGTTTCGAATTTTGTCATTCTTAATCGCATAATGGGCAAATGGGTTAGGGAGCTCATGAGAGATATCGCCATTGCTTATAGCTTTGTTATAAACCGCCACAAGAGAGCGTTTAATATTCAGGAGAGTTTTATTTGCTAATTTGTTATCTTTCCTGACTTTTGAATCACGCCTGTAGTTAAAAAAGTCCGTCGCATTCTTTCTGGTTATCTTGTGCAATTTGATATCGCCTAATTTGGATTCCTGACAGTAGTCGATAAAGGATTTGAAATGTCTTTTGTATTGATCAAGGGTGCCGAGATCGCCATAAATTTTGTCTAGTTCTGAGTAATATTCAGTTAAGGTTGGGTTGGAAAAGGAGTCTATCTCCAAGGTGCTTTCTGATTTAAAGACCGGCAGATCGACTGTTGAATGATTCTGTCCGTTCGTAATGTTGCTCAGAAATTCATCTCTTTTCTTTAGTGCAGAATAACTATTGAGTTTATCTAGGCGGCCAAGTTCTGCTTGATGAACTACGCCCTTGATTTGTTTTCTAGCGTATAGGTATTGGATGCCTTTGTTCGGTTTAATATAAGTATTCGGGGGTAGTTTTTTTAATCCCATTCAAGGGATCATAGCATAATAACAGCTATTTTCAAGCACAATTTGGAGCGGTTTTGGAGCAGGAATAGCCGATTTGGGCGAGGGCCGAAAAAATAAAATGCAGTGATATCAGGAGGATTAGAAGGTTGGAAAGTAGTAAGAGTAAAATTAGGAATCCTGCGCTCTATCCTACTGAGCTACGGGGACTGGTTGCAGAACTTATTGCCG
>JAGQWA010000637.1 GCA_020437725.1 Bacteroidota bacterium
ATATGGTCATCTGCTTAACCTGGCGCACATATAGTTAGTCAATATTTAGTGTTAATATTAGGTTGTTACATATGAAATTGCGGAATTGAAAAATAAATTTAAAAAACATTTTATTAAATAACAAATAGACATTTTTAATCAAAGTAATTTCCATTAGAATCTATGCACTTTTGCCAACGAGATAATAATTTAATTATCCCGTTGCTAAAGAAATCTGGAGTTCTAGAGTCGATGAAATTGATAAACTCTTGTTTTAGATTGTTAACATCCGTGAACTGCTTATCCTTCATATGATCAGCTAGGTGCTTGAATAAGTGGTAGTCTGTTGGGGCAAGGTCTGGAGAGTAGGGTGGGTGAGGCAGGACTTCGACGCCCAATTCTTTCAGTTTTTGCAAAGTTAAGTGCGAAACATGTGGTCGAGCGTTGTCTTGAAGAAGTATCGGACCCTTTCTATTTACTAATGCCGGACGAAGTTTTTCGAGTTTTTTATAAACGATATCGATATCGAGACAGTACTTGGCTGCAGTGATAGTCTCATTTGTTTTTAGGAAGCTATAGTGGATAACACCTTGCATAGGCTACCAGACAGTTACCATAATCTTTTTCATATGGAGTTTGGGTTTGGGTGAATACTTGGGGCCTCGTCGACATCGAGCCACCGAGCCGATCTCTTACGATTGTCATACAAGAGCCACTTTTCATCACACGTTATGAGACGATCCATGAACGGCTCGTTACTTTGGCGTATAAGCAAAGAAGAGCAAACTTGATACCTTTTGTTCATTTGCTTTTCGTTGAGTTCATGTGGCACCCATTTGTCTAGCTTTTTTACCTTTCCTAATTGAGCTAAATGTCTCGATACGGTTGCAATAGACACATCAAGCTCTGACGCTAATTCACGTACAGTAATTGTCGGATCGTTTTCAACAAGCTCCTTTAACTGGACGTGGTCGACTAAATTTGGGGGTCTACCTCGATCTTGGTTTTCGAGTTCAAAGTTTCCTGAACTAAACTTAGAAAACCAATAGTTAGTTGTGCGTTCACATAATGCCTCCTCACCCCACACACTGATGATATTACGATGTGCTTCAGCTGCAATGTGGCCAAGTTTGAATTCATAAAACAAGCAAATTCGAATTTCTTGAGAAACCATGTTAACAGTTTTTTTTGTTTTTAAAGCGCAAATATATAGAAGAGAAATTTTTTTAAACAAAATTAAAAGAGGGATCTTAACATTGTATGCTAGAATAAAAATTAAATTGGTTCGAAAAAAATAATCATTTCTATAGCAAATCAAAGTTTATATTATATTTTCCCGCAATTTCATATGTAACAACCTAATAAAATAATTATTTCAGATTAAATAATTCAAAAAATACTTCCTATAATAAAAATTTAACCTTAAGGATGATTTATTGTTTTATAAATTCTTACTTTAATATCTTACTAGAAATTTGAACTGGTTTAGTTAGGTCAAATAAATGAAATAATTTTTTATGAATCAGAAATTAAATTTTGCATATTTATGTTATTATTTTTACAGCTAA
>JAGQWA010000638.1 GCA_020437725.1 Bacteroidota bacterium
AGTTCAAAGCTAATCCGGCCATAATTGCAAGGTTCGAGTTAGAATTTCGTAGAGACGAGCAGATTCTTCGCTACTTAACTGTGGCAGAAGACAAACACCACACCCAATACGCCGAAAGAAGAAGAAAAGGCGAAGTTGGTAACATGAGCAAAATGACAGGAAAAGAAGGTAGAATTCAAACTCCAACCGCATAACAATGGCACAACAACAGTATAGAAACATCTTTATTAACCTTAGACCTGAAGAGCAGGTAGAAGAGAAAAAGTTCTGCTGGTTTACTAAGAACAATATCAACTTTATAGATTATAAAGACGCTGATTTTTTGTTGAAATACGTAAACGAGCAAGGGCAGATTTACCCACGTAGAATTACTGGTAACTCTAAAAAGAGCCAAAGAAAGCTTACCCAAGCCATTAAAAGAGCTCGCCATTTAGCCTTGTTGCCATTTGTTTCAGATTCTTTAAAGTAGCATAAAATGGAGATTATACTTAATACTGACATTCCTAAACTAGGATACAAAGGCGATGTTGTTTCTGTTAAGCCAGGTTATGCAAGAAACTTTCTTATTCCACGCGGAATGGCAATGGTAGCTAATAGCAGCAACCTACGCAGCAACCAAGAAAACTTAAAACAACAAGCTAATAAGATTGCTCGCATTTTAGAAAATGCACAAGCTTTAGCCAATAAATTAAGCGCCGAAGAAGTGGTAGTTACCGTTAAAACTGGTACTTCAGGTAAACTTTTCGGTTCTGTTACTACGCTTCAAATAGCTAATCTTCTTAAAGAAAAAGGTTACGATGTTGACAGACGTAACGTTTCTTTTGCCGAGCCAATTAAAGAAGTTGGTAACCACAAAGCACAAGTTGAGTGTTACAAAAACATTGTAGCCGAAGTAAGTGTTGTGGTAAAAGGAGAAGACAAGTAGTTTAAAACACTAGTTTTTAATACAAGCCCATTCGTTGTATAACGGATGGGCTTTTTTAATTTATAAACTTGCCTTCGGATGTTAATTGTGTGTTCAAATGCGCAAAAAATGAGATTATACCTATTAGGTCTTTAAATAATTTCGGCTGTTGTTAAAAATCAAATAATTAGTAAAACATAGAGAGATATTAGTAATTAACGCATCATCTTCACTCTGATAAAGTATCTAACTCGAAAATAATTCTTTCCGTAAAATTTAGTTAAGTGCCTTATATTCGGGAATCTAAAATGCTATATTAATGAGGCTTGTTATTACTCTTTCGATATTGAGTTTGACACTGCATGGTAATGCTATGATTGATTCATCAATGAGTAGGTCTTTGTATTATTCGGCATTTAGTGACTATGTTGACATGCTATCCGATAAATCCACACTGGATTTTAAGAAAGCCGTTTTTATGTATGAAAATGCATATCATGCTGACACCCTGGAATTTTCTTCTTTTTCTGAGCATTTCGCTCAATTGGCTGAGGAATTGAAGTCATTTATAAAATTTAAGGGTATCGGTAAA
>JAGQWA010000063.1 GCA_020437725.1 Bacteroidota bacterium
ACCTTCCTGATGTTCCATTAGCCACCAGAGATAGCTATGTAGAATACGATAACAATGGAACCCCACAATTTTTCCTGCACCTACTGGCCCAACGAGGTTTGATATTCTCGTTATTGAAGAGGTTTCTCCCCCACAATACACTACATTTTGCGATATTTATGACAACTCAATTCATATTACGTCAACAAATTTTAAAGATCAAGTTGAATTGTTGGTAAGCGAATTAAAGAATGGTAACAGGAAATATAGAGGCAGAACCATAGTGATTTTTTCGCATACAGATGATGATTCTGCCGGTTAAAAATATGATTTGGTATTCATGCTCATATCAAACTTCACTCCAAGTCCGCAAGAAAAACCCTATTGGTGTTGGGCGGCAGTAACTGAAATGATTGCAAAGCAGCAAATCTCTCAAGAAAATATTGTCAAGAGTATTACAAACAATGAATCAAACAATCTTGCAAACTTTCCGTATAAAATATCCTTGATTCACACCAATGTATCAATGAATGCCTTTCAACACAAACATGGTTTATCTTGTAAAGAACTAAAAAATCAGATTTTGGCCAACCGTATTGTGGCTTTTGAATGGCTTATGGATGGTCGTAGCAACACGCATATTCAATTGATTGTTGGGCTAATTGAAACTAAAAATGAAACGCTGCTACTGACATATGACCCACTACCAGTGGAAGTTGGGCAATTAAGTCTTATTCCATATGAAGTATATAATGAGCCTCGTCTTCCAACTGGCAGAAACACACACTATAGTTTAAAATACACATATTTCAACTTCAAAAATGGCGAACGGTTAATACCGTTTAATGCTGACGTATTAAATCTCAGTAATCAAAGGATTAAAACTAGCTTTAGCAACCAGAATCTAATTGATGAAATCACAGATTATTTCAACAGTATTAATTCCACTCTGCTTGATTTAAAAAGGTCATTTGGCTATTCCAGTAGTTCAGAAAATGAATTCAAAATAGAATTGAGTAGTGAATTGATTTATTTCAATCCACAAGAATTACCAGAAACAATAGACGATTTCGACATCATTGTTGGACAAATCTTAAAGACGTCGAAAACACTGGTAATATTTAAAAATCATAAAGTTGAATTCGTAGTAAAGCTATTTAGAATTTCGACCGAAGATGACTGGGATTTATTTCAAATAATACTCGGACCAAAATCAAGACTCGAAGAATTTGAGTCTGAAGAATATAAAGTTATTATGTCTTTTCCAAATGCTGGTCACAGCCAGGACATTGCTCCAATTCTGTCCAACAAATTAAGGAAAACAAAAAAGATTGACGACTATTTATACAGAACAGAACTTTATAACAACCTTAAATTAACAGTTAAAAACTAAGTTTTATGGAAGGCTTAAAACCTTATTTAGAAATTATCAAAGATCAGAATCAGCAGTATGATGTCAATATGCTCGTTTTGATGAAAAAGGATGATGGTAGTGGTTCAATGAACTACTACATAGTTCAAAACTACCATCCAAATGTTACTGGTAATCGATCAAATTTCGCAACATGGATAGATTCGCATGGAAATCCACATACTTTCCCGCCACCCAATGGAGCTTTTAGATGTGATGTTATTGAAATAGTAAGAACTACCCAAACCCCTCCTCCTTACAGCACGTTTTGCGATATTTATGATTACACTGAGCATATTGCCAATAACCTAAATCAAATAGAAGTAATAGTCAGCGAAAATATAGGTGGAAACACCTATCGATATAAGGGAAGAACTGTAGTGGTTTTCAACCATGCTGATGATAGGGCTGCGGGAGGTTGATGAAAAACTGTTCGCTCATATTAGCACTAATATTCCATTTTTTCTTTGCACATTCTGAAGAAGAAGATCCAAAGAGATTGAGCCTTTTCATGATTGACTCATCTTGGAATGCAATGTTAACCGACCAGCAAGCTGCTATTCGATACGGTAAGTGGGCTTTTGATTTTGCTAAAAAAGCCATGTCCGATGAACTCATGGCAAAAAGCTTGCGTCGCATTTCAATGTCATTCAACTACGCCAATCAACTAGATAGCGCACATTATTACATTGATAAAGCCATTGAAATTGAAAAGAATAGAAACTCCCCCTTTCATTTAGCCATTTGTTTTCTTAATAAGGGGGAGATTTTCTATGATCAGGCAAATTGGAAAAGTGCACTCACTCAATTCAATAAGGCAATCCCTTCCTTTGAAGCCGTAGACTCTTTAGATAATGTTGCAAGAACATATAACAGCATTGCAAAAGTTCATGAAAAGGTAGGCGACACTGCTTTAGCTCGGCAATCATATTACACGGCATTAAAAATCAGAAAAAGTTTAGAAAAGCCTAATGCCATTGCCAAAAGCCTAGAGGATATAAGCATATTTCACCTTCAAAATGGTGAAACTGAGAAGGCATTTACAGCGATAAGAAAAGCCTTAAGCATTCAACAAAAACTTGGCACCAAAAACCTAATATCAAGGCTTTATTCGACTATCGGTGGTTTTCATCATTATTCGAATCCAGATAGTGCTCTATTTTACTACAGAAAGGCACTTTCGTTCAACAACTCATTAATATCGGTGAGGTTAACTAGTAATGTGGCCGCAATGATGATAGAATTACACCAACCAGATTCAGCATTAAAAATTCTAATGCCTTTGCTTCAACACAAAGAAGTAATTGCAAATGGGGAACTAAAAGAGAAAGTGCTTAACAATATTAGCTATGCCTATGAAGAAAAGAAAGACTACCAACTAGCTCTGGATTACTATTATGAGAGCATAAAAATTAGAGACTCAGTAAACTCTATAGAAATAAAAAAGAGCATAAGAGAAATACAAGAAAAATACGATAACGAGAGGATTAGGGCAGTAAACGCCAAGCTAGAACTTAAACAAAAACGATTAATGATTATCATCACAATTACTGCTGCCCTATGTGTGATAGCCATTTTGTTGGTGATTCTTTACCGGCAAAAAATGCTGAGCAAAGCACAATTAGCGCTTAAAAACGAACAAATAAGTCAGCAGAAAATTGCTGAGCTTATAAAAGAAAAAGAAGTAGACCGCATGGCTAACCTAATGGAAGGCCAGGAACAGGAACGCTCTAGAATTGCCGCAGAATTACACGACAGCATTGGCTCTCTCCTATCTACGGTGAAACTGCATTTCGAAGCCATTGGCAGCAAGCTAGATGTGCAAGTAGAACAATACAACAAAGGCCAAGAAATACTAGACCAAGCTTGTGTTGAAGTAAGGCGCATTAGCCACAACTTAGCATCAAATGTTTTGGCCAAATTCGGTTTTACGGCTGCGCTTTACGATATGGCTGATACCATTAGCACTTCGGGCAAATTAAAAATGGAAGTGTATGTCAAAAACATAGATGGAGCTCTTAAAAACAAGCAAGAAATTCAACTCTTTAGAATTATTCAAGAGTTGATAAACAACGCCATAAAACATGCAAAAGCCAATGTTATTTCTATAACAATAACTAGAGATGATAATGAGCTTAACGCTATGATTGAAGATGATGGAGTAGGCTATGATGTAGCCACTGTTGAGCAGAAAGACGGAATGGGCTTGGCGAATTTAAAAGCGCGTGTTAACCATCTTAATGGCAAATACCATGTAGAGTCGTCGTTAGGCAATGGCACCATTGTAATAGTTGATATTCCTTTATAAATTACTGAGTATTAGCTTAATTTGCGACTAGGCTAACTTATTATACTCAATGATTAAACTTTTAATTGCTGACGATCATCAAATGTTTATTGATGGTCTTAAGCTCATTCTTGAGCAGCATTCCAATGTATCTTCAATCAAAACAGCTCTTAATGGCAGAGAAGTAGTTGATGTTCTTGAAGCCAATGAAATTGATATTCTTTTGCTAGATATTGATATGCCTTTGGTGAATGGAGAAGAGACTCTTGAAATAGTGCAAAAGCGTTATCCTAAGGTTAAAATCATAATGGTTACCATGCATGATGAGCCTTCTTATATAGCAAAATACATTGGACTTAAGGTGAACGGTTATATTCTCAAAAACACATCGAAAAATGGCCTTTTTCGCGCCATTGAAACTGTTTTTAGTGGCAAAGATTATTTTCCTTCTGAATTGGTAGTAAGCGCCTTATTGCACAAAGATTCTAACGGTAATGAACATTCAACCGAAGAAGCCTTGCACGATGCTCTTAGCGAACGTGAAATGGAAATTGTAAAACATACCTGCCAGGGCAAAACCATACCCGAAATTGCCGATGAGTTGTGTCTTTCGGCTAATACCATAAAATCTCACCGTAAAAACATCATGCGCAAACTAGAAGTAAATAATGCGGCCGGAATTATCAACTACGCCAATGAGTATCAGCTTCTGAATTAATAGTCGAAATCAAGATCAAGTTCGTCCATCAAATCCTTTAAATGCGGATTCACCTTCACCATGTGGTCGTATTTCTCTTTTGGCGTGGTTAAGAATTTACCCCGCTCATCTTCAGGCAGTTCTTTTACATCAACCATAATTGAGAATTGCGTTGTACCAAAAAGCCTACCAAATTTCTCAGCCAAATAAAGCTGTTCAGCTTTAAAAGTTTCCTTTAAGGTTTCGGTGGCAACTTCAATTTTAAATTTATTTTCTTCAATTAATTCAGGTTTTGCCTGAGACATTACCATATACAAACTCTGCTTGCCTTTTTCTTTTATACTCTCGGTATATTCTTGCCAGGCTTCTTCAAATTTTTCTAGTGGCACAACCGCATAAGTGCTATCCAACTCATCTTCTTCACGCTCGTCATCGTCTTCAAAATCATCAATACTTTTTAAAGACAAACCACCCTTTTTCTTAGCTTTTGGTTTTATGCTTGGCGGTTCTTGAGCAACTTCGTTGGTATTTAAACTTGGGGTTGAAGATTTAAGCCCTGGAGAAACTACAATTTGACCCGATGGTTCAGTTTTTGAATTTTTATCGACATCAGATATGTCAGATACTGAAGTAAGCTTCGATTGCTCAGACTTATTAGCTGATGCTAACTGGCTTTTTTTTTTAGCGCATCAGGATCAGCCACCAATTGAATGGCATTGTTTAAATGGCATAGTTTTATAAGCGCCAATTCAACATGCAACCTGTGGTTTTTTGATGCCTTGTACGAAATATCAAACTGGTTGATAATGTTCATTGCCGAAAGAATAAACGAAGTGCTTGTACCCAAAGCTTGTTGCTTGTATCTAGTCTGAGTACTTTCTGTTACGTCCATCAATTTTAGGGTAGCATCATCTTTACTTACCAAAAGGTCTCTAAAATGAGATGCCAAACCATTCAAGAAATCGTGTGCATCAAATCCTTTTTCCAGAATTTCGTTAAACAACAAAAGCACGCTTGAAAGGTCATTTTCCTTAAACTTATCTACCACCTTAAAATAGTAGTCGTAATCTAGAATACTTAGGTTTTCGATTACGCTTTGGTATTTGATGGTTTTACCAGCAAACGAAACAATTCTGTCAAAAATTGACAGTGCATCGCGCATAGCCCCGTCAGCCTTTTCTCCGATTAAGAAAAGTGCTTCATCTTCAGCATCTACCCCTTCGCTTTTGCAAATTTTTTTGAGTTGCACCACAATATCGCTCACCATAATTCTCCTAAAGTCAAAAACCTGACAGCGCGAAATAATGGTAGGGAGAATCTTGTGTTTTTCAGTTGTTGCCAAAATAAAAATGGCATATGGTGGCGGTTCTTCAAGCGTTTTTAAGAAAGCATTAAATGCACTTGCAGAAAGCATATGAACCTCATCTATAATATAGGTTTTGAAATTACCCCCTTGCGGTGGAATTCTTACTTGATCTACAAGTCTTCTTATATCATCAACAGAGTTATTAGAAGCAGCATCAAGCTCAAAAACATTTAATGATTGGTTAGTTGCAAATGTTTTGCAAGAATGACATTCACCGCATGCTTCAGAATCAGTGGTTCTATTGGTGCAGTTAATGGTTTTGGCAAGAATTCTGGCACAGGTGGTTTTACCCACACCACGTGGACCACAAAACAAAAAACTATGCCCTAAGTGGTTGCTGGCAATGGCATTTTTCAACGTATTAGAAATATGCGCTTGGCCAACCACTGTATCAAATGTGGCTGGTCTGTATTTTCTTGCTGAAACCGTATATCCTTCCATGAAATCTAGAACGCGAAGTAAAGGCATAAAAACGACAACCCAACAGTGAAAAATAAATTGAAACCAAAGGTCTAAATCTAACTAAGGTCATGTTCTTAATTGTTGGCATAGTGCGTTATTTGCAACTGAATTTTTACTCTCTAAACTTAGTTTAATATGGCAAGTTTTAAAAGATTAATGGTTGGACTAGATTTCAGCGCGGTTGACAATACAGTTCTGGAATATACCAAAATGATATCTGAAACTCTAAAGCCCGAAATCATCTATTTCATTCATTCTGAACAAGATTTAGATTTAGATGAAGAACTTGCCGAAGAAGCAGGAATTAACACTAAAGGGCCTGCTGATGAAGAATTGGCTAAAAAACTAGAGATAGAAGTTGCGCAGTATTTCGAAAGTAATTCGAAAACTGAAATTGTTTGTCAAATAGTTGAAGGAAGTCCCTTTCAAGAAATGTTGCATTGGAGCCACATTAAAAAAGTTGATTTATTAATTGTAGGAAAAAAGAAACTTGTTAATGGCAAAGGCGTTTTGCCTAACAAACTTGCTCGTAAAATTGATGCGTCGGTGCTCTTTGTGCCCGAAGGTTTCAATGTAAAAAGTATAGAAAACATCTTTTTACCGTCTGACTTTTCAAAACATTCAAAAATTGCTTACAACACTTGCAAAGAGAGTTTTTCTAATACCAAACTTACTTGTGGCAATTGCTTTTCACTGCCTTTAGGTTGGTATAAAACTGGCAAAACTGAAGAAGAATTTACCAGCATTATGAAAAGAAATGCTGAGAAAAAATTCGAAAAGTTCAAAGAGTCAATTAATGACAATAGTTTAGAATGCGTTTTTTCTATAGATCCTAACAACGAGCCGTCAGTAGAAATACTTGAAATGGCTGATAGGATTAATGCTGATTTAATTGCGATTGGCGCCCGTGGTAAAACGGATGCTGCGACCGTAATATTAGGCAGTACTACAGAGAAAACACTTGCTATTGATGTTGAATATCCCCTTTTGGTAATTAAAGACAAGGGAGAAAACATAAGCTTTTTACAAGCACTTTTTAACTTGAAGTAGTTTAATACGCATCGACACGTTTCACAGCAAATAGCTTTATTTTTCTTATTATAATGGCTGTAAAAAGGTAGGCAAATAGCCAAGCAATGTTGCTAAAAATTAGTGCTATTGCAATGCCCTGTATTAAAAAGTATAATGGCACAAGTGCAGTGCCACCGCCAAAGAAAATGGCTCCTTTAAACTCAGGGTCTTTTATTACCCTGTTCTGAAGCCAGGTAAGAATGGCAAATGGAATTAAGTGATTTAATCTGTCAAGCAAGTTCACCAAGCTACCTAACACCCCTACTCTAACGCTTTTCTGTTCATAGTGCATTTTTAGCTTCGCTTTAAGAGCATCTTCAACGTTATAGATATTTTCATTTAGATGCAAAATGCTCTTCTGTATGCCTTCGGCAATGTTGTTAGTTAATGACTGAATTTGCTCTTTGCTTGCAAGCTCTTCAATTGAATTTACCACAATTGGTTGAGCGTAGTTAATGATTACATTTCCACCTGAGTATCTATGTGCTGCATAGTTCAATCCCACTGGAATTACAGTAACTGGCTGGTCATTCTCCTTAAAGTATTTTTTAATCAATTTGGCCGCACCAAGTTGAAGTGGCCTTAAATAAAGCGTTTGCGCATGATTGCCTTCAGGAAACATAAGAAGCATATGCTGGTCGGCCAAAACATCTTTAGCCACATTCATAGCCATAATGTTTTTCTTCATGTTGTTCATTCCATCTCTAAACCTATATATGGGATGCATGTAGATTTTGGCCAAGAACTTGGCCACTTTTTCATTTGAGAAAACATCTCCCCTAGCTAAAGAATGCATGTTCCTTTGATTAGTGCACGCAATTAAAACAGCGTCTAAAAAAGTGTTCTGGTGGTTTGCAACAAGCAAAACTGCACCTTTTACAGGCACATGTTCCAGACCATTAACCGCAATTTTTCGGTAATAAAATGAAAGAGAAATGCGGCAAAGCAACTTCAAAAACTTATACATCTTTCACTTTTAAAAGTTGACTTACGGCAAATCCAGAAATTAAATGCCAAATACCCCAGGTTGCCGCCACCATGGCCATATTTTGTTTTAACTCATCGTTGTGATTAAAGAAAGTAAAAATAAGCGCCAAACCCAGACCTGTATTCTGAATACCTGTTTCAATTGAAATGGATATTCTATTCTGCCGGTTTTGTTTAAATATTCTTGCCAAAGTATACCCCCCAATTAAGCCTAAACTATTAAAAATAAGCACCCACCAAATCACCGAGCTAATTCGCTCTATAAAAGCGTCAATATTGGCAATCAATGCAATTGCTATAAATCCTAGCAGAATTATTACTGATGTTATTCGAATTATATTCTTTACAAGACCTTTTTCATCTCTAAAATATTTCCCTGCAAATAGTCCCAAAACACAGGGCAAAAGCATAATAAATGCTATTGTTTTCATCATTTCGAACGGGCTAATTTCAAACTGAATATTGGTTTGAATTGAGAGTAAATTCACTATTCCTGCAAAAATATAGGGCGTTAATGCAAAGGCCATTAAGCTGCTAAACATTGAAAGGGCAATGCTCAAAGCCAAATTTCCATTGGCTAAGGCAGTAAAAAAATTCGACATGTTTCCGCCAGGACAAACGGCAACCAAAATAATTCCTAGGGCAATGTATTCATCTATGTTACCTATCATCACCAATGCTATGGCAACAAGAGGTAACCAAACATATTGTGAAAGTACCCCAACAAGAAATCCTTTAGGAAATGCAATTACGGCCTTAAAATTTGACCACTTTAAATCCAAGGAAATGCCAAACATTATATAGGCCAAACATAGGTTGAGCACCCATTGCATGTTGTCGTTATATGTAACATCTGCCACCCAGCCTACCTTAGAATTTTGCAATAATACTGTTAATAGGTGCATATTCTAAATCCAGTGGTCTTTCAAGGGCAATTACCTTCGCTCAATATAAAATCTCAAAATGAAAACAACCCTAGTAGTTATTCTATTGTTGGCAATTGTTGGATTTGCCACAAATCCTGATTTAGCCAAACATCAAAATGCAGCCAAAGAAGCCTTTAAAGAAAAAATGGATTCCGAACTTGATGAAAATGGTATGAAAGGACTTAAAGGGCTAGCCAATATGGCAACTGAATTACTATCACCTAGCATTTTAAACGCATTAGTTTCAAGAGAAAATTACTTTATTCTCTCCTTAACAAAGGTTGAAACCGCTGAAGGTTTAAAGACAGCAGGAATTGGAATATTTGGGCAAGTAATAATTTTTAGCTCTTTGGAAGAAGACTTTAAAAAAATGGAAATTGATGGACTTTGATGATTTGTTTACCTTGATTAGTACTCACGGTAAAGGCGCTATTGACATAATTGTTAATGAAGTGGGTTCTGCTTCTGATCAAGAAGCAATTGTTCATTTAGAAAGCATATCAAGTTTTAATGATTCTAACGAAGCATTTGTTGCTAAAGCCATTATTGAGCAATTAAAAATGCATTACAAAGAACTATTCTAAAACGAAAGCCCATCTGAACTAACAGATGGGCTTGCCATTTATTCTAAACGCTAATTGTCTTTCTCTAATTGATAACGATGGTAGATCTATCGCTCTTCAACCCAGATTGAAGGATTAGAAAATAGGTTCCGCTGTTTACTTCTGCTACATTTATTTCCGAAATACCATTTTCAAGCTCGCCCGACTTCACTACCCTGCCACGCAAATCAGTTATAGCGTACTTAACTTTTTTAGTCGGATTTTTTAGGTCTAAGCTAACTACTTTAATTACATCATCGGTAGGATTAGGAAATGCCGAATAATTAAGGGCATATTCTTCCAAATATTCTATTGTTACTACATGAGATAAAAATTCATCGCCATCAAAATCAATTTGACGTAACCTGTAGTAATTAATTCCGATTTTAGGATTCTCATCAGCATAAGAATAATCTGTTACCCCTTCAAAGTCTCCTCTACCAGCAACCTCGCCTAATGGTAGCCATTGTAATCCATCTTGAGAATGTTCAATTATAAACTTCTCATTCTCAATTTCTTGGCTGGTTTGCCAGTCAAGTTGAATTTTATCATCAAGTAAATATCCGTTGAACGCAGTTAATTCTACTGGTACTGGTGAATTAGAAGTAAATCCAATAGTAAAGGCATCGCAATCATCAAAATTTCGAGAGAATGTTAATGCAGCACCATTCCAGGTGCTTGGATTAAAAACTTCCGCTCCACTTGGTGCGTCGTTATATAATCCATCATCATCGGTATCTATCATCACCCAAATGGTGTTAATCGTATGCGAATTGTCTACATAGTCATTAATATCAACCGTTACTTCAACAGTTCCTGCATCTATTGGATCCATTACTTTCCAACCTGAAGCAAAATAAGAACCCACTCCCGAAGGCAAATTGGTGGTTAAAAAATTATTTGACATAGACTCACCATTGTTCGCCCAAATGATGTAGTCGTCATTTTCTAAAGAAGACGATGAAAATCTTGTAATCTCAACTGGATCCCACTGATATGTTTTTTCTATTGGATAACATTGATCTTTTACAATCGCCGAAACATTTGTTTTATAGTTGTTTTGAGTGCAAGTTGAGCTTAAATCCCATAGCACACCCGACGTTCCGAAAGACCCATCAGAATGAGAATAATCAGTATCTTGACCAGTATGATCTAACGGGATATTATACTTTATGCTTAAATAAGTATGCCATTTATCTCTTTCAGATTTACTGTGGGTAGAGTTAAAAATGAATAATTCTGCAATATCACCTGCAAACCCACCTCCTATTTCTAAGGTACCTGTTTGAGTTGTATTTGAATTAACCGCTGTTGGAAATAAAGTATGTGTAAACGCAGATGGTGTTCCAGATCTTTTACCATTAATAAATACAACAAAACTGTCAACGCTGTTGGGAAAATCATAACTAACAACGAAATGCAAAATCTGAAAACTAGAGCCAACTATAAGATCAGTCTTGTTTGCATCGCCATCGCCGCCCCAATGAGCACCATCAGTAGCTAACGACATTTTTCCAGCTCCTGCTGTTGAGCTGCTTTCGTGGTTAAAAATTTGGCCAGGCCCTGTTGACCTTAACACCGCATAAAATGAAACCGCATCATTAGCCCTCAAATCTGCTGACGATACGCTTGAAAGTTCCATAATATCATTAGCATCGAACCTAAGCACTGGGTAACCATTAATCTGATTATCTACCCAAAGTGGTTGAAAAGTAGTAACCGCTTGAGTAACATCAAAAGAGTTTTCACTCCTTCCATTTACTTGGCTAACTCTATCAGACCCATCCTTGGTTAATGAAGACTCTTCTGCATTAATGTTGTATTTGAGATTAGTTCTACACCCAGTTTCTGAAAACTGCGCGTTAGCAAGAGATACTGCTCCCAAAAATAGTATCCCGATTAAATAATTTTTCCTAGTCATAATGTGGAACGTTTAGAATTTGAAGAACATCCCCCATCCTCCGTTGGCAAATTTATCACCTTTTGCCCATGCATTGGAACATTCACCTGTAGTTGTACGTTGTGCACCTGGAACAGTTTTAACTGGCAACCAGAAAATA
>JAGQWA010000639.1 GCA_020437725.1 Bacteroidota bacterium
GACAGTTGCTATGACGAAGTATTGGTGATCAATCCCAACGATGCCTATACCCTAAACAATTATGCTTATTATCTATCGCTTAGAAATGAAAACCTGGAAAAGGCGGAGAAAATGAGTAAGCGATCCAATATGCTGGTCGAGAACAATTCTTCCTTTTTAGATACCTATGCATGGATCTTGTTTGCAGAAGGCAAGTATGAAATGGCCAAAGAATGGATAGAGAAGGCCATTACCAATATGTCGAAAGATGGAGAAGACAGGCCGGTGTTACTCGAGCATTACGGCGACATTCTGTTTAAATTGGGCGAGCTGGAAAATGCTTTGATTCAATGGCAAAAAGCGTTGGATGCCGGTGGAGATAAAGAGATTTTGGAGCAAAAGATTAAAAACAAAGCTTTAATCAAATAGTCATGCCGGCGCAACAATTTTTCAAATATTTAAGCCAAACAATGATGGTATTGTTGCTTGCACTCGCTGTCAGCTCGTGTAACAGGAATATCATTGAAACCAGCAACTATGAAAATGTAAAGGCAAAGGATGTCGTAAGCATGATGGATACTTTGCATTTGCAGTTCGATGAATTGAAAGCACGGTTTAAAATTAAAGCAGATCTCAATGGCGATACCAAGTCATTTAACGCGGATATGCGTTGGAAGAACGATGAACAGATCTGGATGTCCTTCAGCATTTTTGGTTTTGAAGGAATAAGAGCGTTGTTCACACAGGACAGTGTCAAGATCATCAATAAACTGCAAAAGGAATATTATTTCGGCACCTATGAAAACCTGGAAAATTTAAGTCAGGTGCCACTGACATTCAACGAAATTGAAGATCTTTTTTTAGGGAAAATGCTCCCCATACAAGATAAAAGACCCGATGTGCGTTTAAAGGGAGATGTTGTCTTATTAGGCTTGCAAGACGACGATTATATGGCAAAAGCAGAGGTGGATCGTAAAAGCCTAAGTATTCAACATTTTTTGATAACTAGTCTATTGCAATCAAGAAGCCTCGATGTAACTTTGACTGATTATCAGCAAATCGATAATAAAAATTGGCCCAATAAGAGGACTTATAGCATCATTAGTGGCAGTAATTACTTAAATATTGAGGCTACGGCACAAAAAGTAGTTTTAAATGAAAAGTTGGACTATCCATTCTATGTCAATGAAAAATATAAGTACATACCGCTCCAGTTCCTTCGGTAGAACTTTCCTGTCGCTCATTTTTCTTTTTATTTGTTTTTCCCATTCTGCTTTAGCACAGGACAAAACTGCATTAGAAAACAAGCGAGCTAAGATTCTGGAAGAGATTCGATACACGGAACGCCTATTGAGTAATACGAAGAAAAGCGTTAACACGAATCTTAGTGATCTTACTGCTTTAAAAAGAAAGATATCACTTAGAGAATCGCTGATCAATAATTTGAATGCGGAAACAAAGGCGATTGATAGACAGATCTCGACCAACAAAACAGAAGTTCAAAACCTAAAAAATCA
>JAGQWA010000640.1 GCA_020437725.1 Bacteroidota bacterium
GAAGTACTGAAAGACTTTGATTTTACCGGAAAGAATGCAATTATAACCGGCGCCAATTCCGGTATCGGATTTGAATCTGCGAAAGCTTTAGCCAAAGTGGGCACACATGTTATTTTGGCTTGTCGGTCTGCCTCTAAAGCCAACGAAGCCATTGATAAAATACGAGCAGAAGTTCCCAACGCATCATTGGAATTTATGGCGTTAGATCTAGCCTCTTTTCCAAGTATTGAAAAATTTACGAAAGCCTTAAAAATTGACCAGGTGGATCTGTTTATCCAAAATGCAGGGATAATTACCGATGCATATAACACTACCCCACAAGGACATGAAATGACGGCCGGCGTGAATCATTTTGGACATTTCTATTTAACGAAGTTATTGATGCCTTTGCTCTTAAAAGGAAAAGCGAGAGTGGTGGTTTTATCAAGTGAATCACACCGACAAACTTTAGGTTTAAATCTTAAAAAATGGCCGCAAAGCGAAAAAGATTTTGGATTCAACAGTTCCTATGCAAAATCAAAATTAGCCAATGTGCTTTTTGCCACTGAGCTTCAACGAAGGTATGGCGCCCAAGGATTAACAGTGGCGTCCTGCCATCCCGGTAATATGGTAACCACCAATTTTGGGGAAGGTACTGCTTTAACCAAAGTATTGTTTAAACTCATCAGTCCGTTTACCAAAACACCGGCGCAAGGGGCCAGCACTTCGATGTATTGTGCCAGCCAACCCGACTCGTTTGTCGCAGGGAATTATTTTTCAGGAAATGAAAAAACAACGCCAAGCTTTCTAGCAAGAAACAAAAAATTAGCCGTAGAACTTTGGGATTATAGTGAAAGTGAAGTAGCCAAATATCTAAAGCAGAGAAAATAGTAGCACCAATCATTTGCGATACAACTTTCAATTTCCTTCAATGCATTGGGCGATTGCTCAAAAGCTTGTTATTTAACCCACGTTAAATCCGGTAAGCATTCAAATAAATAAATTACATACCCTAATTAAACAGGCATAAGATTGAAACGACGTAAATTTTTAAGAAATACCGGAATAGTATTGGCCGGCACCACCATTGCAGGTTATGCAGGTATCCAAAGATTAGCATCAAAAATTGATGAACCCATAGATGCATCAATGATACCTAATGGCAGTAAGGTTTGGAGCAATTGGTCGGGCAATCAATCTTGTACACCAAAAGAATTTTTCATACCTAAATCTGAATTAGAACTGGCAGAAAAGTTAAGATCGAGTACTGAGAAAATGAGAATTGTTGGCGCAGGACATTCTTTTAGTCCGGTGGTTCCCTCCAATGAAATTTTATCTAGCCTAAAGGAATTAAATGGCATTGTATCGTACGATATTGAAAAAAGTCAAGTGGTGGTGAAGGCCGGCACGCACCTCTACCAGTTAACCCCACAATTGCACGAACTTGGATTAGCATTTTCTAATCTTGGTGATATTGATAGGCAAACGGTGGGT
>JAGQWA010000641.1 GCA_020437725.1 Bacteroidota bacterium
TTACCATCTTTAATTATGGCCGCCGCAGAATCGTGATAAAACGCTGAAATTCCTAAGATATATGATGCCATGAGCTACCAGATATTTTCTAAATCATCCTTTGTATAGGTATGATTCCTTTCAATAAAAGTGGTTTGTTGAGGGCGCTTAAGTTGTAAGCTGTTCTTTTTTCCTATTCTGCTCAATAGAGCCACCGGAAATAGGAAAACGTAGAATACTACGGTTAGCAACACCTTTGACATGATGAAGCCCATAACCGAAGCAAGGGAAAACCATAACCAAATGATCTTGTCTAAAACGAACTTGGAGAGCAAGGAAAGGACTCCTGCACCAATACCTACGTAAAGCAATGTTTTGCCAAGCTCCGGTTTCTTGGCAGCCAACAGGGTTCCAAGAATCACAAAACCCAGAACCATCACGAGAACACTCTTTATTTTCTCCCCGTATTCCGTTGGGATTTTTACAATCTCTTTCATGTGCTAAAACAGTGTATAGATGAAAGGTGCCACCGCAGATCCACCTCCTACTACGATGATTATTCCCAGTACCAACAAAATAATTATAACTGGTGCTAGCCAAAATTTCTTTCGTTGCATAATAAACTTAAACATGTCTTTCAAAAAATCCATTACTAATTACTATTTATCATTATTAATAATTACTTGAGCCACTGTTTTGTAACCAAATTCGCTCATGTGTCTATCAATTTCCAAATATGGCAATTTGGTTTTGTCACCACCTTTTGAAATTATTCTTGTATAATTTATCAATTCGTTTGTTGGATTTATAAATGTGATGTTATTGGCAGAACAGAATTCTTTGAACTCTTCCACTTCGTAGTCATCAATAAATTTAGTTTCGAAGTCGTTTGAAAAAGATTTGTAATAAACACTAGCTCTTCTTGGCATGTAAACCAAGGCAAACTCTTGCCCATTGCTCTCACAATTGTCTTTTAAACTTTTAATTACTTCTTTGGTCTGCTTCCATGCTACACCATCTTTTTGAATCTCTTCAACCAAATAACCATAGTCAATTAAGCTATTTATAATTTCTGTTTTGTATACGTCAATCAAAGGATTCTTCTCAAAATTCCAATCTATTGTTTGTTCATTCTCATGTTTTGTCTTAGAACTTCGAGCATTTATCAAATAATTATAACCAGCAATTAAGACAGATGTAAATATTCTTCGAGATTGAGAACCCGCCTTAATTTCTCTATTATTTTCTTTACGAGATAAATTTCCAATTCCTCCCGTAAAGTTTTTTTCAACTTTGGCTTTTTCAAGATCTAGAAATTTAAGTTCCCTTTCGAAAATGGTACTGTAATAAATCATAAAAACCTTTTTAGGTTTCAAGTTATTAGCATAAATGTTATATGTGCCCAACATTTGTGTAGGTGCATAACCCTGAACACCCAAATTGTAAGACCTTAAACCACTCTGTCTCTCATACAATGATGGTAGAGTTT
>JAGQWA010000642.1 GCA_020437725.1 Bacteroidota bacterium
GATAGAGGCCATACTGGTTTAGAAATTAGTACGCCTGGATCTGTGGGTTGGACAATTGACGATTTGAAAATTTGGCCTAGTGTCTTATCGCCCGATGATTTGGCAAAAGAAAAGAAATGCGTTCCAGCATTGCCAGGTTCAGCTAGAGCTAATTACTGTATGTATTTCGATTTTAGTGAAGGCTTTGTAGAAGCAGACAATCATCCAGCATTCAATTCTAATATTGTTTGTGATGATAATAGTTACCGCAATTCTTCTAATTATGCATGTCAAAACTATTGGATTACCGATAAAACCAATAGAGTGAATGGATATTTAGGCAACTTCAATATGATAGGTGGGCCAATGTCTAATTATGTTATGGGCATACAATGCAGTGAATGTTACACTGAAGGAACAAATATTCCCGCAGGTGCATTGTCGCTAAAGTATGGCGATTATGTAGAAATAGCCAAACCCTATCAGGGTTTTGAAAATAAAATTTCTGTTTCATTTTGGTTGAGACTTGATGAAAACCCACAAACGGGAGCTGGCATTGGTCAAGGTGGTGCCAACCTTGAGGACAATGCAAAATTAATGTGGACCATGCACTTGGCTAATGGAGGCATTAATTGGAATGTTATTAAGAATGACGGAACGGGAATGTACCCTGACGGTGGTCTCACTTTTGGAATGCTTCCTGATAATAAACCACTTGCTGACGGTAATTGGCACCATATTGCAGGTACCGTATCACCCGATAACACTATTTTGTATATCGATGGGGAAGTCGCTGATACAAAAAATGGTCTTGGCACCAATGGGTTAATCAACTTAAATCCTAACTCAGTGATGCACATAGGCAAGGACGTGCGGTATGCTTCGGGTAGATTTATGGATGGAGCTTTTGACGATCTACGGATATATAAGAATGTTCTTTCAAGTGATGATGTAAAGGCAATTTACATTAACAAATGCGAGCTCTCTACGTCTGACGAAGACCTTATTGGATATTATACCTTTAACCAAGGTAACGTAATGTCTAACAACAATGTGTCGGAAACTACCCTAAACTGTTCATCGATTGTTACATCGGCTGAAGACCTTGTTGGTGTGCTTCACCATTTTAATCTATGTGGCTCAGTTTCTAATTGGATACAAGGTTATATCACCAATGGAAAAACTTGTGAATAACATATAAATTTTTTAATTACTACCACACTAATTCATATTTAATGTCTTTTAAATAGCTGAAATTTCTCCTATGTCTCACCTAGCCACAATATAATTTTTATCATTAATTGTTTTGTAAAAAATAAAGAAGTAACTACCATTAACGACTCTGGTCTGCAGCTCTGGTACAAACTACCTTAAAAATTGAATAACTCTCTTATGGTTTATGGCTCTGGAGTAAGAATGACATACTGTCCCAAAAAGTGTGT
>JAGQWA010000643.1 GCA_020437725.1 Bacteroidota bacterium
CAAGACAAGGAAGAACAAATTTTGTATCGGCTCTTGAAATAATTACAAATATTCCCGATGCACAAATAACCATTTCAAACTTGGCAATTGCCAGTGACAAAAAAGATATTCTCCGACACATTCTAAAAGAACTTTCAAACATTAACAATATGGCACTAAATCAAATTTTGTATGGTCCTCCGGGGACAGGGAAAACTCACAACGCAATCAATCATGCTATTTCAATTGTAAGCGGTAGAGATGTGAGTGAGATAATTGCAGAACAAAAGGCAGACCCTGCAAAAAGAGTTGAAGCCAAAAAACTTTTTGATGACCTTGTTACAAAAGGACAAATTCAATTTGTCACTTTTCACCAGTCATATTCTTATGAAGATTTTGTAGAAGGAATAAAATCAACTGTCAATTCAGAAGGACAGGTTGAATACAATATTGTAGATGGAATCTTTAAAAAGATTTGCACCGAGGCAGGTAAACGAACTGCACCGTCAGTTAACTTTGAAGATGCCTATGAATTATTTGTGGATGAAGTAAATAGCAAAAAAGCAGGAACTTTTGAATTGAAATCTTTAGTGCAAAAAAAACCATTCAATGTAAAAATAAGTTCCTTGGGTAATTGTGTAGCAATGCCAAAAACGGAAGATGCAACACCAATGACCATTACAAAAAGTAATTTGAAATCATACATTGAAACAGGTGCAATCAAAGATTGGAAGACATATACGACAACAATCGGTGAATACATTAGAGAGAAATATATTTCCAAATCAGCAACAGTTGATAATTCAGCAAAGAATTATGTTTTGATAATTGATGAAATCAACCGAGGAAATATTTCTAAAATTTTTGGTGAACTCATAACGCTAATTGAAAAGTCAAAACGTTTAGGTGAAACAGAAGCCTTGAAAGTTAAACTCACTTATTCAGGAGCAGAAAATCCAGAAGATTTTGGAGTGCCAAACAATCTTTTCATTTTAGGAACAATGAATTCAGCAGACAAGTCAATTGCACTTGTTGACACAGCATTGAGAAGAAGATTTGAGTTCATTGAATATTCAGCGGATCAAACATTGTTGAGCAACAATGTTGAAGGAATCAATCTACAAGAACTTCTCAAAACAATCAACTCAAGAATTGAAATTCTTTTGAACAAAGACCACAAGATTGGTCATGCCTACTTGATAAATGTTGAATCCAAAAATCAATTGTGTGAAGCATTTAGAAACAGGATCATTCCGCTGCTAGAAGAATATTTCTTTGGCGACTATGAAAAGATTCAACTTGTATTAGGCGACAATTCAGAGTTCAACAAAACAAAAGAGAACAGAGCAGTCGTAAATAATCCGTCATCCGACCAAAGAAATCTTTTCGGCAAAGACATTGATGGATTTGAGGAAAAAACTATTTACCAGTTGAATGAAA
>JAGQWA010000644.1 GCA_020437725.1 Bacteroidota bacterium
ATCATGTACCCAAGAGGAAGAGTAAAAATATAGTCCTGGTATATGCAGTTGAGGTTCTTCATGATGGAAAGAAGATGGTAGAGGTTATGGTTAAGGATGAGGTTGACGACATTATGAAGATGAGTGAATCTTGGAAGGCTTATGATAAGGGTAAAACACCATCTTGTATATGGGTTGACCATTATTCTGAAATGGCGAGAAAGACTGTTTTAAAAAGGTTGGTGAAATATCTTCCTAAAACTGATAAATGGGATCATTTGGCAACTGCCATAAGCATTTCGGATGGAGACTTCAAAATATCTGAAGCCCAAGAAGATTATATTCATAGTTTGATACGAACATCTACTTTCGATGACGACAGAAAAAGAGACATGGAAAGAAGTTTGATTTCGATGACGAGTGAAGAGGCTGGAGTTCTAATCACCAAACTTCAAATGAACCAAATCGACAATATTTCTGCTGGTATGAATTACAACATGGGAGATATTCACAACAAACTTGACGAACACACTAAGTAATAACCAACACCAAGCCGTCCAAGTCAGGACAACATGAGATTAAGTTCCCGTGGGCACAAGATGTGGGCGGTTTGGTTTTATAAAATCAACAAAAATGACACGACAAGAAGTAGAAAAATATCCTAAAGTTGCAGCAGCTTGGGATAGAAACGTAAAGATTAAGTAAGATGCATTCACAATTAGAAGAAATCAGACGAGAAGAGTTGATCGTTGAAATCATGAAGCTCAACTACGAGAAGGAGACAGGCGAACTGTACGAGCTTTTCAGAAAGGAACACGACCTTAGGGTATCAAAGAGCAAGATAATCGCTTACAGAGAAGCAGAGAGGGAACGACATGGGTATTACATGAATATATATGGAGAACTAAAAGGGTCGTTCGAACATTTCATTGAGAACAAATGGGTCGATAACTCTCCGGATAGCATTTTCGGAGTGAAAGGATTCAAGCAGGCCGTTATCGAACGAAGAAAGCAGATCCGAAAAGAAAATGCCCTTCCAGACTTTGTTGTATTGATTTAATTTTTATATTTGTAGTGGGGATGTAGTTAAAGTTAGCTCCTTTGATGAAGTCTTGCCAGTCGGACGCGCCCCACTTATTTTTTTTTTGACTGGAAACATAATGACTGGATCATGGAAAGAAAAGCATTCAATTTTTATAAGTCGTATTACGATGTATTCAAAGAAATGACTTCCGATAAGGATAAGTTGTCATTCATAGAAGCATTGCTCGATAGGCAATCTAATGGGGTAGAGCCATCCGAATTAAAAGGCATGGCTAAATTTGCATACATTTCGCGTAAAGAAGTGATAGACAAGCAGATAAAAGGGTGGGAGGATAAAACA
>JAGQWA010000645.1 GCA_020437725.1 Bacteroidota bacterium
CTGTCTGGATTCTAAATATATATTTTCTTTATAAATTAATAATTCATTATATTTTACGTTTCAATCCTTATTCTGTCTGGATTCTAAATGGATGCACATCTCCGGATCCTGCGCCTACCACAGAACCGGTGTTTCAATCCTTATTCTGTCTGGATTCTAAATGGATGTACTACCCAACGCCCCGCTAATTGTATTGCTGCCGGTTTCAATCCTTATTCTGTCTGGATTCTAAATGGATGACGCCTAAAATTTTTATCGTGTTATTCTTAGCCATGTTTCAATCCTTATTCTGTCTGGATTCTAAATGGATGTAATAGGCTTAACTTCAATATGACCGCTTAAGCTGTGTTTCAATCCTTATTCTGTCTGGATTCTAAATGGATGGATGATGAGCGAGATATTGTCAAGGCAACTACTGGCGTTTCAATCCTTATTCTGTCTGGATTCTAAATGGATGTATTGTCAAAACTTTGATTTAGTTTTGAATCGTAAAGTTTCAATCCTTATTCTGTCTGGATTCTAAATGGATGTCGCTTCCCAAACACCACTAAAGATAGCTACTACATGTTTCAATCCTTATTCTGTCTGGATTCTAAATGGATGTATGCGCACACTGGTGCGCGACACTCCCTTTTTCATGTTTCAATCCTTATTCTGTCTGGATTCTAAATGGATGAAACGTCACGGTCTGCACATGTTTCAATCTGATTTCGTTTCAATCCTTATTCTGTCTGGATTCTAAATGGATGTAAAAACCGGATACAATCAACTTCCACCAAAAGCGTTTCAATCCTTATTCTGTCTGGATTCTAAATGGATGCAAATTTTTGGGAACTGAGCCTGAGAAGCCTGCCCGTTTCAATCCTTATTCTGTCTGGATTCTAAATGGATGCTTTGGATCTAATGGTTCTAGTGTTACCAGGCTTTCGTTTCAATCCTTATTCTGTCTGGATTCTAAATGGATGTGTATGTGTTGGCTAATAATTATGGGTTAATATTTTGTTTCAATCCTTATTCTGTCTGGATTCTAAATGGATGAGTCTACCAACATCACTATTGACCATTCGCTCAAAGTTTCAATCCTTATTCTGTCTGGATTCTAAATGGATGAACTGCAGAACAAACCCAAGTAGAGTTTACAGGAATGTTTCAATCCTTATTCTGTCTGGATTCTAAATGGATGACTTAAGCATCCACGCGACAAAATGTGCTCTAGTTCGTTTCAATCCTTATTCTGTCTGGATTCTAAATGGATGCCAGTTTCATAAGCTCACTTCTAGGCGTTCGAGTGTGTTTCAATCCTTATTCTGTCTGGATTCTAAATGGATGAACACTTTGTGTACACTATT
>JAGQWA010000646.1 GCA_020437725.1 Bacteroidota bacterium
AACTGAGTTTTTATCAGCAACATCCATTTCAATAGCCTTAGCATTGCCTAATTCACTGCATAAGTCTTTCAACTTATCCAGGCGACGACTAGCCAGAATCACTCTAGCCCCTCGTGCATCTAAACAGCGGGCAAATTGCTCCCCAAGACTACCAGATGCGCCTGTGATTAGGGCTGTTTTTCCACGAAAATCATATAGTTGTGTAAGGCTCATATGCTAGGGTCCCAGATTAAACAGTTTAACTCAGGATTATCTTGACACAAAAAGATGTTTTGTGCAACTATAATCTGTGTTATGATAGTTTTAGTTTCTTACGTTTTATACGGGAATATGCACATGAAGATAAGTACCCAGGGAGATAATCATGGCCAGTCATGATGAAAATACAGATAAAAGCGATATACGCATATTAGAATCTTCCAGCTTTATATTTTATAAGGCTTATTTCAGCTGGAAAAGAATGAGCGACAAAGTCCTAGAGCCAGCTGGGCTAACCCATACCCAGTATGTTTTTTTATGTGTATTGCAATCACTTGAATCTAAGCGCCAAAAACCAACACAGAATGATCTGGCAAGATTAACTGACTCTGATGTAACAATGACTTCCCATGTGCTACGCACTTTGCAAAAACGTGGTTTGATTGAACGCAAGCATATTGATGGTGATGAACGAGCTAAGTACCCAAAACTTCTTCCCGCAGGCAAGCAATTAATCAAAAAAGCAGAAAAAATTATGGATAAATTTGAGCAAGAATATTTTTTGCCTATTAATAATAATTTTGATGATTTCATGCAGTGCCTAAAAGATTTAACAGCTGGCAGAGAGGCATATCAATGAAGATAAGCTTTAAACCTCTTAGCGTGACAGACTTTGAAAATTTACTTAAATGGTTGCAACAGCCTCATGTTAAGAAATGGTGGGATGCTAATGTCAATTACACGAAAGAAGCTATACAAGAAAAATACGAATCTTATGTTGATGGTTATAAAAAGATTGGCTCTGAGCACAAACCGATACAAGCATTTATAATCTATTTTGACGATACCCCTATAGGATATATCCAATATTACAATGCGTATGATTTTTCAAGAGATGGGTATCAATTAAATAATTTACCAAAATCACTAGCTGCAATAGATTTTTTAATTGGGGATGAAGATTATCTTGGTAAAGGTATTGGATCCAAATCATTAGAATTGTTTTTAGATAGTCATGTGTTTACAGAATTTGATTATGCCTTTGTTGATCCTGATGTCAGCAATTTAGCCGCAATAAAAACTTATGAAAATGTGGGCTTCAAACCTTTTGATGATCAAACTAGTG
>JAGQWA010000647.1 GCA_020437725.1 Bacteroidota bacterium
CCTTGGTGCAAAGTTTGGCAGAAGAACAGTTGGGCGGGAGCTTTCAGGTATTCGCCGATGGAAAATCAAAGTTTGCCATCACCTTTTCGCCTTCAAAAGCTGCATAACTCATTGAATAAAATGAAAGTGATTTGCGAAAACAATATGTGGGAATTAAAGGTTTTACTATGACAAATGCATTAGAAAGAATCTACTTCTTTTTGGTCGTGTTCGGTGTTTACTCGGTGGGAGCATTTGGACAATCAAAATCTAAGGAATGGATAGACTCGATGGAGACTTATATTAATCAAAATGAACCTAGAGATTCTATTGGTTTATTAGAAAAAATGGACCTAGCTTTTAATTTGCTTAAATACGACAGGCCAAAAGCTATGAGAATGCTAGCCGAAGCTAACAGATCTGCCAATGAACTTCAATTGCCATATGTGGAAGCGATGATTTACTTGAGAAGAGCAACTGTGATGCGCCTTACCAGAAATTTAGATAGTGCCCAGTATTATTTGCTTAAGGCTAAGCCAATTTTTAATAAACGAAAAAGGCCTGTTGATATAAAGGGATGGTACTCCGAAATGGCTGGTTTTCATATGGGAAAAGGTCAATTAGATTCGGCTTTGGTCTATTTTCAAAAGTCTACTCAAATAACTCGAAAAATGGGCGACTCAAGCGCATTGGTTAAAGCTCTCGGAAATAAGGCTTTGATATACATGCACATGAAGAAATTGCAATTAGCAACGGCCTACATTGATAGTGCAATAGTGCTTAATGAACAAATTGGAGCTAAATCAGATCTAGTTGGGTTGTACAATATTCAATCGAGAATATTTGAAGAACGGGGGATGAGAAAGCACAGTATGGATATAGGTTTAAAGATTTTAGAATTGAGTAAGGAGCTTGGTTTGCAAAACAATCTAGCCATGCAGTACTATAATGTTGGGTTGGCTTATAATAAATTAAAAGACTATAATAAGTCTATAATTTTTTATAAAAAAGGATGGCCCTATTTAAAGAAGTTTCCCAGAGCAGACTTAGAGTTGGCTTATTTGTTTCAAACGGGGTATGCTTACAATGAAATTAATCAGGTTGATAGTGCAAAATTCTACCTCCAATTGACAGAAGATATGGCAAAAGAGCAAAAAGATTACTCTAGGTATTGCCGAGCACTTCACACCAGAGGGTTAATCTATTATCAAGAGGGGAATCTCACCGAGTATCTGCAAAACATGGTAACTGTAGCCGAATATATGCCAAAGCTAAAAGGCGATGTTTTGTATGAAGCGCAAAGGGAATTTGGCAAAGTATTTTATCGAACATTA
>JAGQWA010000648.1 GCA_020437725.1 Bacteroidota bacterium
CATTGATCATGTTGTACAGTCATAAAATGCACTGCTATGGCGATGAGCTAAAAAACAAGTCTAAGATCGGATGGTTGTTACAAACATACAGACCGGATGCTACTGATGATATTAAAAATATCTATAAAGACGTAATTGACAAAGGTGGTGATGATGCCCCGTATTATACTTTGTATCCTTTCTTTGCCGGTTTGATCAACGATTTGGATAAAGATTTGATTTCTGCTGAAGAAGTGTTGGAATATAAAGAATTGATTCAGGGAATTGTGGATGCCAATGCAGATGATGAGAAGTATGGTGCTTTGTATCAGGCGAAAATGCAAGAGATCGATCAAATCTTTGAAACCAATCCCAAAGTGATCAGCTTATTTGATTGTAATGTAATGGGACCACAATTGAAAGCGGCTTATGAAGAGAATAAGAACGATGTGGCTTGGGTGAAATCAACCTATTACAAAATGAAAAAAGGTTGTGAAGACGATCCTTTTACCGAGCAATTGTTCTTGCAATACATCAGTTTGGATCCTTCTCCAAAAAGCATGATGTATATGTACAGTAAAAAATTGAAAGAAGGTGATAATAGTGGTGCTAATCAGTATTTGGATAAAGCCATTTCAATGGAAACAGATCCGGTTAAAAAGGCGCAATACATTTTTAGAAAAGCCAATGAATCTTACAGAGCATCTAACTATTCTGAAGCCAGAAAATTTGCCAAAGAAGCAATTGCCTTGCACCCTAATTACGGTAAAGCTTACTTGTTGATCGGTAAGTTATATGCTGCCAGCGGTAAATTGTGCGGCCCCGGAACAGGATGGGAAAGTCAAAAAGTAATTTTCCCTGCTTTGGATTATTTCAATAAAGCGAAAAGTGTAGATGATACCGTAGCAGATGAAGCGCAAGATTTGATCAACAAATACTGGCAGTATCTTCCTGAAAAATCAGAGTTGTTCATGAAGGGAATTACTGTTAATTCACCTATCTTTATAGGGTGTTGGATACAAGAAAATTCAACGGTTAGAGCAAGGTAAAAGTGAAAACAAATTTTTTAAAATATCAAAAGGCAGCGGGCTTATGGCTTAGCTGCCTTTTTCTATGTGTAGCAGTTTCCTGTAAAACCGACATGCAACGCGTGGA
>JAGQWA010000064.1 GCA_020437725.1 Bacteroidota bacterium
ATTTTCCAACACCATTTTTTTTTTTTTTTCCTACCCTTTCGCCGCGCGCAAAATGGTGAGTAAAACCGGCTATGGTTGGCACACCATCATAGCCGTGAGAAATATCGTTCAACTCTACAATTTTCTTTCCTTGGCGGGTAGAGCGGATGTTCAGTTCGAGCGAAGTATCGCTAATGTCTTTGGTTGCTTTTGCCTTCACACCATCAAAAGCATCAATTCGGTATTTGGCCTTTGTTCCGCGCGCTTGTGGTTGTCGCCTAAGCCACTCTAGCTCTTTCTTCATTAAATGCTGCGCCTTAGACTTTTCTACCTCAGCAATTTGCTGACGCTCCATTCTATGTTGCAAATAGTCAGAGTACTTGCCTTTGTGCTTGTAGATTTTCAAATCGGCTAACTCCAGAATTTCATCGGTTATGCTTTCTAGAAAATAGCGGTCGTGGGTAATGAGCACAATGGTGGCAAAATTGTCAACTAGAAATTTCTCTAGCCATTCAATGGCTTCAATATCAAGGTGGTTGGTAGGCTCATCGAGTAAAATTACATCTGGTGCTTCCAATAAGAGTTTTGCCAGCGCAACCCGCTTTTTCTGTCCACCAGATAAATGCCCCACCAATCTATCAGTTTGAGTAATGCCTAATTTTCCAAGCACTTGTTTGGCCTTGGCTTCAAAATCCCAGGCATTGAGCCTTTCCATTTTATCTAACAGCTCAGTAAGGTCTTTACCTTTTTCTAGGGCTTTTTCGTAGGCCATAACCGTTTGTGCAACGGGGTTGCCTTCATCAAAAATGTTGGCAAGCACAGTTGCCGCTTCATCCAGCTCAGGCGCCTGAGGCAAATACCCAATGGATGTGCCTTTTCTGAGTGTTACCAAACCAGCATCAGCAGGCACAATTCCGGCCATTATTTTTAATAACGTTGACTTACCAGCGCCGTTTTTACCAACCAGCGCTACTTTCTGTCCATGTGCCACACCAAAATTCAACGAGTTGAACAAGGGTCTGTCAGCATAGGCTTTTGAAAGGTTCTCAATGGAGATGAGATTCATGCAGCGAATTTAGAGCATGATGTGGCCTGAATGACATAATGCAATGCTTAAAGAATGATATTTGGTGCGTTTTGACCACCCATCGAAAAATAATTCACATTGACATGGACGCCTTTTATGCGTCAGTTGAACAGAGAGATTTTCCTGAGTACAGAAACAAGCCTTTGGTGGTTGGTGGAAATGCGGAGCGCGGTGTGGTGGCCGCCGCCAGTTATGAAGCTAGGAAATTTGGCATCCGCTCGGCCATGCCTTCTGTGCAGGCCAAAAAACTTTGCCCAGATGTGGTTTTTGCAAAACCCAGATTCGATGTGTATAAGTCAGTTTCAAGACAAATTCGTGAGATTCTTTATGAATACACCGATTTGGTAGAGCCACTCTCTTTAGACGAAGCTTATTTAGACGTTACGGAAAACAAGAAAGGCATTGAGCTTGCCAACGAAATTGCCAACGAAATAAGAGCGCGGATTTTTGAAACCACTGGTTTAACGGCTTCGGCGGGCATTTCAATGAACAAGTTTTTGGCCAAAATTGCCAGTGATGTAAACAAACCAAACGGCTTTTTTCTTATTCACCCAACCAAGGCAGAAGCTTACGTTGAGCAACTACCCATTCGAAAATTCTTTGGAATTGGCAAAGCCACCACGACCAAAATGCACAAACTGGGCATTTACAAAGGAGCCGATTTAAAGAAATTAGAGCTTAAACATTTGGTGCACTTATTTGGTAAGGTAGGAAGCTACTACTATAATATTGCCCGTGCAGTTGATAACAGAGAAGTAAAACCAAATAGACCTGCAAAGTCTATAAGTGTAGAAAGAACTTATGAAGTTGATTTGGTTGATAAAAATGAAATTTCAGCCGCATTTGACAAATTACAGACCCCTTTAAAAAAGAGATTAGGCAGCGCCAATCTGGCCTTTAAAACCATAAGTATTAAGGTTCGATTCAACGATTTTGAAACCTTAACCAGAAGCCATACGCTTTTAGATTACACCACCAACCTGCAAACAGTTGTTGAAACATCAAAACGATTGCTGAATGATGTAGAAAACAACAAACCCATTCGTCTTTTGGGAATGGGAGTTTCTAATCTACTGAGACCTACCAACGAGCAGTTGGTGCAGCTGACTATTGGGTTCTAAAATGAATTGGAAATTGGAAATTGAAAGTTGAAAATATGAAACTAAGTAGGCCAATAACTAATTAGGGATTGTGTTTAATTACACATTACATACAATTAATCTCGGGGATAACGCTACATTTATTTTACGTTTATACACCTAAAAAGCGGTATGGCGCTATTTTAGTGTTTTATATAAACAAGCTGCGCAACATTAATAAAATGAAAGTTTAAATGTCTGATAAGAAGTTGATAGAACCAGTTATTCTGCATTTGCATCATTATTATGGAAACTTTGGTATTGGATCAATAATATTCGGTGGATTAATTTCAGCTTCCGCCTTCTTTAATGAAGGAACTGAAGGATTTCATGGAAGCTTGCCAGTATTTGGTTTTTTCGCTTTTTTAGGATTGTTGCTATTGATGGGAAGATGGATAATGAAAGTTATTGTTCATGAAAATAAAATAACAAAGGTTTCATTACTTGGCACTTCAAAGGAAATGCAACTTGCAGAAATAATAAAAGTAAAGTTTAATAAGACCACACTTGAATTAAAACTAAGTGATGGTAAAAAAAGTATTAGCTGTCATCAACATTTGGTCGGATTCAGCTATATTATTGAAAAATTGAATGATTTTGAAATAAACACGGAACATTTAAATATTAATGTGTAACTATTCTAAACATTTAAATTAAACATAGCAATGACCGGGATAAGGAAAAAAGGAATTAGGCTTTGCCAAGGAAGATTGCTACATCTTTAATACTAGACCGTTGTGGCTCTATAATATCTTATTTTGGGCGATGTGCAAACAAAACCTTAGTTAAATAACCATGATTTTTGGGGATGAGCCTGGAAACATGTTCTTATCCCATTTATTTTATTGGTATAAAGTTAATTTCATATTATGTTTAAGTGACAATCTAGGTAATAATGGTACATGAGTGTTTTATACAACCAAGTTGTATGCGGTTGAAATAAAAAGCCAATCGCACGTTCAAGCACATTTGGCTTTGACCAACGCCAAAACTCAACCGAGAAAACCAAATAAGCTTTCCCTTCTCCACTGCACCTGAATAGCGATTCAAATATTTGCCAGTAATTCTATTTATTGGCATTTTTTTGATTTCCAATATTTGCCTATTTCATCTATCTTTGGCATAAATTGGATTTCCAAATGCCTAAGATCATTGAAAATAGACTCATAGAAGAATTTAAAGATAGAGACGCCTTTTCAAGGGAAGACCTATTTGATTTTTTTAGGTATTTCGAACCGGACCTAAAAGAAGGAACCTTCGGTTGGAGGATTTATGACCTTAAGAATAAGAACATTATAAAATCAGTTCAAAGAGGTTATTACACCATTTCATACAAGCCTAAATACAAACCTGACATTTCAGAAGAGATATTAAAGCTTGCAAGGTCAATCTCTGAGCGTTTTGAAGATGCAAAATATTGCCTTTGGGATACTAATTGGATAAATGAATTTTCTCAGCATCAATCAGCTAAAAGAATAATCATCATTGAAATTGAGAAAGACTTTATTGAGTCGCTTTATTATGAACTCAGAGAGAATTTCAAGTTTGACTTTTACCTAAGTCCAGATGAAAAAACAATTGATTTTTACATTTCTGAAAGTCGCAGGCCTGTTGTAATTAAAAAACTCATTACCAGATCGCCTATTACCAAAAGAACAGAGAAGAGAACTAAACTCTACACTCCTCTGCTTGAAAAAATACTTGTTGACCTTTTCACAGAAAATAAACTCTTCTATTTCTTCCAAGGTGCTGAATTGATGCATGTTTATGAAAATGCATTAAAGAACTACACACTCAATTACACTAAGCTATTTAGTTATGCCAAACGCAGAGACCGTGAGCAGAGCATTAAGCAATTTATGACCAACAATATGCATCACCTTGTAAAAGATGTATTAGAATGATTAAAGAACATTGTTTTACAGAAGAGTGGTTAGATTCCTTCAAGAAACAGAAGGAACATAAACGAATAGACAAGGCTATTCTAGAAAAGATGATTTATGCCTTGCATCTACTTGAACGTCTAAAAGCAAATGGACTTGAATTTGTGTTTAAAGGTGGAACCAGTTTGGTATTGCTATTAGAGGAAGGGAATAGATTTTCAATCGACATTGACATAATCTCCAACATTGATAGAGAAAATCTTGAAGCCATACTTAAGAAGGTCATTGACTCATCAAATTTCAAATCATATGAACTTGATGAGCATCGCAGCTATAAAGAAGGCGTACCTAAAGCTCATTATTCGTTTGCTTTTGATTCGGCAACCAAAGGGAAACACTCAGGAACCATTCTGCTAGATGTGCTAATTGAAAATTCCATTTACCCTGTACTGACAAAAAGACCAGTCAAAACAAAATGGATTGAAACCGATGGTGAAACCAACATTTCTGTTCCTACCATTGAATCAATTACAGGTGACAAGCTGACTGCATTTGCTCCAAACACAATTGGTATACCCTATTTCAAAGGGAAGGATCAACAGCCGTTTTCAATGGAGATTTGCAAACAGCTATTTGATTTAAGTAAACTCTTTGTAAGAATTGAAGACATGGAAATTGTTGCTCGAAGCTTTGAATCGTTTGCTTTACAAGAAATTAATTACCGAAAGACTACAACATCAGGTCTCACACCCAAAAAAGTATTGAAGGATACAATCGATACCTGTGCAATTCTTGCTAAAAAAGGAAAAGGGACAAATGATGAAAAACAAAAATTCACTGAACTACAAAAAGGGATCATTGCCTTTGGATCAGGCTTTTTGATGAATGGGAATTTTAGACTTGATGATGCTGTTCTAGCTGCAGCAAGAATAGTTTATTTATCAGCTAAAATCTTACACAAAGACTTATCTCCAATCGAATATTTCCAAGGACAAGACATAAAGGAATTGAATATTGAAAATAAGGATTGGAACTTTTTGAACAGACTCAAAAAGCAACCCGATAAATCGGGCTTTTATTATTGGTACAAGGCACTTGAAGTAATGGATTTGATTAATTAGAATAAAATCAAGCGAGATAAAACATCAAGTCCAAAATCTGATCGACAAAATCTCGAAAGATGAATTTGTTTTTGTCCGCATGGTTGAACCACTGCAAAAAAGGCTTGGTAGCACCAACCTTGCCTTTAAAACCATTAGCATTAAAGTGCGCTACAACGACTTTGATACCTTAACCAGAAGCCATACGCTTTTAGATTACACCACCAACCTGCAAACGGTGGTTGAAACATCAAAACGATTGCTGAATGATGTAGAAAACAACAAACCCATAAGATTGCTGGGAATGGGTGTTTCAAATCTTTTAAGACCCACCAACGAGCAGTTAGTGCAGCTTACCATTGGGTTCTAACTACCACATTTCTTAATCATTAAGAATTGAAAATCACCCAGATGGGTGATAATACACTGATAATTTTTCATCAAATTGCCACGGCATTAATTATTTATTGGCATGAAACTTTTCTTTACTCTAGTTTTCTTTTCACTGAACGTAGGGCTGTTTGCTCAAAACTCTGGTCGCGGCTTTAACTATCAAGCGGTAGCTAGAGATGCAAATGGAGCAATACGAGCAAATGAAGCAATTGAATTAAGATTTAGTCTATTACCAGATAGCAGCTCAGCGACTCCGGATTACATAGAAACGCACAATTTCAATACCGATGCTTATGGGACCTTCTCTGTAATTATAGGTCATGGTACTCCCGATGCTAATGCATCAATAGACTCTTTTGAGGATGTCAGCTTTTCAGCACATCAGTATTGGTTAAAGACCGAATTAAGAGATTCGGGAAGCTGGGTATTGCTTAGTAATCAAAAATTACTTTCTGTGCCCTATGCAGAAAACACAACCCCTGTTGGTACTATGGTGATGTGGGCAGGAGATCGAAGTACAGTTCCTGAAGGCTGGTTGGTATGTGACGGTTCAATGGTAGATCGAACTCAGTACCAACATTTATTTAATGCTATAGGTACAGGATGGGGGCAAGGAAACGGAACTACCACATTCAACATCCCTGATATGCGTGGCTTATTCCCAAGAGGTGTTTCAGAAGGTTCAAATTCTGATCCAAATAAAAGCAGTAGAACTGCCATGTATTCCGGAGGAAACTCAGGCAATAACGTCGGTTCTTACCAAGCTGATGAGAATAAAGAGCATCATCATGCGGTCATGAATGCCGGTGGAACTGCCACCCATATCGGGCATTCCAACAGTAAAGGACTTAATGGAGGTAATACATCATTTTCAGATGGATCTCATGGATCATATGATGTTACTGCTGGTTCAAGAGGGAACTATATTTCTAATTCTGGCGGAAATGAATCTAGACCTAAAAATGTTTACGTGTATTTTATAATCAAGGCGATATAGAAGCAAAATGAGATTCCTAATATTTATAATTGGGATGCTGTTCGCTTTTAATTTATCAGCTCAACAACATTCCCCAAAGGTTATTAGCAACGGTGGAGGCACCGAACAAACGTCAAATAAGAAGTATCGAATTGACTACACTATCGGACAGCCATATCTATCAAATAAATCTCTTGACACGACTAAAACTCATCAATTTAGCAAGGGATATCAGCAGCATTTAGCAAATCCCGTACGCTATGATATTGGTAAGATACCGTCTCCAATTAAAGCCATTATTGGGTCGAGTATTGAGTTTTTCGTCTATTCTAAAAGGCATGGAACCAATGCTAAATTGGAGATGATTGTTGATGACCCAGTTCTTGGTCAGTTGTATTTTTCTGGATTTACCGGATATTTTAAGTACGATACAGACACTTTAGATCAACTACCTTTCTTTTTAACTTTCACAGGTTCATTAAATGGAGATACAGTAAAGCAAACCGTTAGAATTGACCCTTATCAGCCATTAGTAAGACCACCACACAAATTCTTCGCTTATACTAGTGGAGAGTTCGATGTTGGGCCAAATGGAACTGTTTCGTACAGTCTGCCAATTAATACTTCACCGGGAACGGCAGGTATTCAACCTGAACTAGCATTAGTTTATAATGGTGCGACAGAAAATGGCATTTTAGGAATCGGATGGTCACTTAGTGGACTATCAGCGATTAGTAGAAGTCCTCAAACTTATGCACAAGACAATAGGATTGACGGGGTTGACTTTGATGATAACGACAGGTTTAGTTTGGATGGACAAAGACTTGTGGTTGTAAATGGTGGTGTATATGGTGCAAATGGAACAGAATACTTTACTGAACAAAATACTTTTCAAAAAATAACATCCTTTTCTAGTAATGGAATCACAAAGGGTTTTGAAGTAAAAACTAAGGGAGGTACCATTATGGAATATGGTAATACTGACAATTCAAGAATTGAAGCCAGCAGGAGGAACACGGTCATGTTTTGGGCGCTAAATCGAATAAGCGACACAAAAGGCAATTACATTGATTTTGACTACTATGAAGATTATGCAAATGGAGAATATTATCCAAAAGAAATTAGATATACTGGTAATGAAGCTGCTAATCTAACCCCTTATGCCAAAATAGTATTTGAATACGAAGACCGACCTGACCCTATTACCAATTACGTATATAGATCAGTTGTGGCAAAGTCAAAAAGACTTAAAGCCATAAAATGCTATTATGATGACTACATTATTCGGGAATACAATTTTGAATATGCTCAAACTGTAATTTCAAAGCTGATAAAAGTAACCGAATATGGTATAGGTGGCAAGGGAAAGGGTGACCAATTGGCTCCTGTAGAATTTAAATGGAACGCCAACACACTTTTTAATTTAGAGCAGATTGAAAATGCAATAAGCAAGAGTGAGTTCAGCAAAGACATTTCAATGATACCTGGTGACTACAACCACGATGGTTTTTCTGATATTCTTTTATACAACAGGAAAACAGGGGCTAACACTTGGATGATGAATGATGGTTACTTGAGTTTTAAGAAATACACTAATAAGATTGACCCAGATCTTATAAAAAATGGTGAAGGTTTAAAATTTGGTGACTTTAATGGGGATGGTAGACCTGATATAATGCATTGGAAACAATCTACAGGTGAAAACAATTGGTTCTTAAACAAACCAGACACTAGCGCCGAATTTGGATACGATATAGAGAAACGTGTAGTAAGGAATATAGAAATTAAAAAAGGTACTCAACTATATTTTGGTGACTATAACGGGGATGGATTGACAGATTTTTTTTGGTATGATAAAGAAACTGGCAATACGAGCTGGTATCTCAACGAGTTCTTTGTAAAGAATGAATTGGACTTTTCTGACCGAGATAATAACCTAATCACATTTGATAGAGTAAAAAAGGCAGACGCTCTTTACACTGGAGACTGGAATGCTGATGGTTTGGCTGATGTTATGGTCTGGTTTAAAAATACTGGGAATAATTTCTGGTTTCTAAACAAGGGCATTGTAGATAATGAAATAGATTTCCATGATGAAGAAACACCTATTGTAACAACCGAAATAAAAAATGGCACCAATCTATATTTCGGAGATTGGAATGGCGATGGTATATCTGACTTAATGTGGTTTGATGAAGCCTCTGGCAAAAACCATTGGTTTGTAAACAAAGGAGACTTCACATTCGAATCAACTAGACTTAACCCAATTTCACCCGAGCAACTAAAAGGAAGAAACACCATATTATACATAAACGACTGGAACGCTGATGGTTATACTGATCTAATGTGGAATAACTACCAATCTGGCGCGACTAAATGGTATGTGAATAAAGGAAAATTTGAGTTTGGCAAGAACGACTATCTCATGTCAAACGAAAAAATGAAAAAAGGATCAGGTTTTCTTTTTGGCGATTGGAAAGGTACGGGTCATGCCGGCATGGCATGGTACAACCCTGAAACAGGAGATAATTACTGGTTTATAAACCAGATTAACAATACTAAACTGATTCACACTTTTACAGATGGAAGTGGAAAGGCCGTCAGAATTAGATACAAGTCGCTGTTAGAAGACGACATTTATGAAAAAGGTTCCGATGGGGCGTTTCCGCTTGTCGATTTCATTAGTCCTATGAATGTGGTTAGTTCATACACGATTTCTGATGGACTTGGTGGCCAAAATAGAATCTCATATAAGTACTCTAACGGAAAGGTTCATATGCGAGGCTATGGTTTCAGAGGTTTTGGTGAAGTACATAAAATAGATGAGCAAACAGGACTAAATAATGTCAGTCATTATACCCACGACCCAAAACTAGCTGGAAGTAGTCTTGAAAAAATGGTTCAGTATGATGGAAACAACGACACATTGTTCATCCATGAGTATAGTAACACTTACAGTGAATACAAATCAAGCTATTTTTCTTATGCCAACAAGGAAGTAGTAAAAAAGTTTGAGTTAGATGGCTCCTTGGCTACGAGAACTATAACAAGCAAAATTTTCGACGACTTTGGCAATACAACCCGAATCACTGTAAATTATGGCAAAGGATATGTTGATACGATATTCAACTATTACATTAATGACGAAACTAATTGGTTATTAGGTAGACTTTCAAAGTCAGTTGTTTCAAGAACAGTTCCAGGCAGTCCAACATCTAGAAGAAAATCAGAATTTGAATACGATTTCAATCAAGTGTCCCCTTCTGGATTATTAACCAAAGAGATTCTGGAATCTGGTCATAAATTGAGTATCGAAAAGACATACACCCATGATGTCTTTGGAAACATTGTTCAGTCTACTTTTAAAGGCCATAATGGAGACTCCCTCATAACAAGAACTACAAAATCAAAATACAGTTCTGATGGCAGGTTCTTAGTTCAACTAGAAAATGCTCTTGGCCACAAGGAAACCAGAAAATACGATCAGTTTCTAGGAAACATGATTGCCAAAACTGATGCCAATGGATTAACATGGGAATGGGAATTTGATGGTATTGGTAGAGATATAAAAGAACGTAAACCTGATGATAACGTTTCTCTTACTTCTTACATGTGGAGCGATGAATCCATTCTGAAAAATGCACCAAGTGGCTCGCTATACGCACTATACATTCAAACTACCGCAAAGCCTACTCAAATTGTATATTACGACTCTCTTGACAGGCAGCTAAGACTTGAAACACAAGGGTTTGACGGAAGAAAAGTGTTCAATGATTACAAATACAATAACACAGGCGACCTTGTAGGGGAAACACAGCCCTATTTTGAAGGTGACTCGGCTTTATGGGTTTGGTATGAATATGATTCACACAATAGAAAAACTAAGACAACCAGACCGGGCAACAGGATAATTAGTAAAATCTACAGAGGCCTAGAAACCATTACCATCAATGAATTAGGGCAAAGAACAACCCACACTGTTAATCCTGTTGGCCATTTAGTATCTTCTAAAAACGACAAAGGGCAAGAGATAAAATATGAGTACAACTCTTATGGGAATCTAATCGGTATAATTGATCCTGCGAATAACAAGATTGAATACAACTATGACAAATTTGGCAACCTTATTTATCAAAACGACCCTGATTTACACGAGTCATATTTTGAATATAATGCCTTTAATGAACTCACGAAACACACTGACAACAAAGGACAAGTAGTTGCTTTTAGATATGATAATTTAGGGCGCGAAGTACTTAGAAAAGAACAAGAAGGAGAGACAAAATACTACTACGACTCGGGTTATAAAGGAATTGGAAAGCTTGACTCCGTTGTTTCATTTAACAACCATTTGGTCAACTATCGATACGATGGTTTAGGAAGGCTGCAAAAAACCGTAGAAAGAATTGAAAATGAGTATTATAATTACGCGTTCACTTACTCAGTTTATAACCAACTAGATTCATTAGTCTATCCTTCGGGTTTCGCCATACGCCATAATTACAATACTTTAGGTTTCCTTGCTTCAATAGAAGATGCCAACACTCGCAGTAAACTTTGGGAAAACCTTGGGCAAAATGCAAAAGAACAACTAGAGACATTTAAGCTTGGTAATGGAATTACCACCACAAACACTTATAACTACAACACAGGCTACTTGACCGATGTTAAATCTGAAAACCAATTAAAAAAGGTTCAACTTCTAAGTTTTGAATTTGACAAACTCGGCAACTTAGTAAACAGAAAAGATGAGCTTCAGAACCTTTCCGAATCATTTACTTACGATAACCTTAACAGAGTAATAAGCTCTAGCCTAAATGGCAATGAGAATCTCACTCTAAAATATGACCAATTAGGTAATATAATCTACAAATCAAATGTAGGCACTTATGAATATGGCAATGGTTATGCAGGCCCACACGCAGTTACATCCGTCAATTCAGATTCGGTTAAAAATGCATTATTACCTACTAGTTACCTAGGTAAAATTGAATATACTTCATTCGAAAAGGTTAGCAAAATTGAAGCCGATAAACGAAGTGTTGAGATCAGTTATGGTTTTGCCTACAAGAGAATTAAACAGGTTCAAAAAGTTGCTGAACGGGTAAAAGAAATAAAATACTACGTTGGCAATGGCTTTGAAAAAATAATTAAAGGTGATTCAACTTACGAGAAACATTTTATCAGAGCCCTCGGATCAACATTTGCCATTAGAACGCATCTCAACGGTAAGAACAACACTGTTTATCTGCACAAAGATCATCTTGGTTC
>JAGQWA010000649.1 GCA_020437725.1 Bacteroidota bacterium
TTTTTAGTTTGTGGCTTATTAGCATACCTTTTTGTTCACTTTTATCGTGCAAATACCTGGGCAAGCCATTTTGTTCACTTTTATCAAGGGAGTGCCTGTGCCAAACAGATAAAGAGAACAAAATCAGCATTTTAAGAAATTGGCTTCGTGTTTATATGCTATTTTGAACATTACCACCTGCACTTACTTCAGGACTTTAATGATGACCCCTTTGATCATTACCGAAGCTATCGTTCCAAAGTATCCATCAAATCAAGCTCATGCTCCCTTTTTGTTTTATAGTATTGACTGTTGTACAGAATTAATGTTAAATTTATCACCGTTGGGGTAAGTTTTAACAAATCTTCCATCTGCTTAATTGTGATGTCTTCATCAATTTCAATCGCTAAATTCTTCACTTTCATATTCATCATATATTTTGAAAATTCTTTGAACTGCATTATTTTATTTTCAAATAAAACAAGACTATCATTCATCCTCATGGCATTTATTGTGTCACAATAATGTAATTCATGACTATATCTACGGTTAATTGCATCACAATTCACGCACACTTTCGTCTGATACATCTTATCATTGAAAATTAAGTTAGCACAGTCCATAAGACCACATAATGTATCAACATTATCTAAGTTCGGCGTGTTCTCTTCAAACAAATAATCAATTAATTTATGATTTACCTTGTTGTTAGACACACAAGAAATCATAACAAAAAAAGCTATAAGCGTACTATAATTTAACTTCAACGCCATCTCGTTTAACTTTTACTTCTTCAGCTTTTTCCAATGGC
>JAGQWA010000650.1 GCA_020437725.1 Bacteroidota bacterium
AAAGTGTTCGCACATCATTCTGATAGGCATGAAACGGCAGGAGAGTCGCAAGCTTCCCGAATGGGAAGAAGTGGCTGCGGTCAGTTCAGCTTTGCAGAATATGCAGCTTTGTGCTACTGCTTACGGGGTGGCCTGCTACTGGAGTACCGGAGCCATGAGCACCGATCCGTCCATGCTGTCATGGCTGGAACTGGGGCCTGATGATCTGGCACTGGGCATGCTTATGCTGGGACAGCGGGGAGAGGAAGTAGCTGCTCCGGAGCGTCATCCTCAGGAAAACTTCGTGCGCTGGCAGCGTAAATAAGCCTGAATGATTAACTTTGTTGCCCCTTCGGGGACGGGCCTATAGCTCAGTTGGTTAGAGCACCTGACTCATAATCAGGTGGTCCCTGGTTCGAGCCCAGGTGGGCCCACGAGGAGGAGAATGGAGTGCAGAGTGTGAGTGCATAGAACATGTAACTCGAAGTTCTTTAGGTTACTGGCCCACCTGGGCGAGAAGTTTATCCCGCTTTACAGATGCAGCGACCGCAGCAAGTCAGTAGCTGTTCTGCGGGGAGCCCAGGGTAGGGTTACGAGAGTGGGAGAGTCGAGTGTGAGTGGCTAGAGAAGGTTACTCAAAGTTCTTAAGGTAACTGGCCCACCTGGGCGAGAAGTTTATCCCGACTTACAGATACGACGAAGCGGAGCGAGTCAGTAGCTGTTCTGTCGGGGAGCCCTGGGTAGGGTTAGGAGAGTGGG
>JAGQWA010000651.1 GCA_020437725.1 Bacteroidota bacterium
CAACTGCATGTAATAGCTTAATGCGGCATTCCATGCTGTGACGAATATCCTTAATTCTAAATCTGAAAGCAAATCACAACTATAGCCTTAGAGTCATTATTGGCACTATCGCTGTGACGAATATCCTTAATTCTAAATCTGAAAGCAAATCACAACGTATCAAAATGCTTTTCAAACTTAATTTTTGCTGTGACGAATATCCTTAATTCTAAATCTGAAAGCAAATCACAACACACGCTCAACTGGTTTCTCCTTAGCATTAGCTGTGACGAATATCCTTAATTCTAAATCTGAAAGCAAATCACAACGTACAAGCCGACTGCCCGCCACAAATACAAGCTGTGACGAATATCCTTAATTCTAAATCTGAAAGCAAATCACAACCCAGCAGCTGCTGTAATGTCTAGAATTGGAGCTGTGACGAATATCCTTAATTCTAAATCTGAAAGCAAATCACAACTGTAGACGATCGAGTTAACGACATTGTTGGCTGTGACGAATATCCTTAATTCTAAATCTGAAAGCAAATCACAACCAGTCCGCTAAGGCAGTACGTTAAAAACAGTGCTGTGACGAATATCCTTAATTCTAAATCTGAAAGCAAATCACAACAATTCACGTATCAGGTAGCAAAGAAATATTGCTGTGACGAATATCCTTAATTCTAAATCTGAAAGCAAAT
>JAGQWA010000652.1 GCA_020437725.1 Bacteroidota bacterium
CATTGCTTGGCCTTGTTACGCGGCGTCAAGGCTAACCCTTTGCACACGGTTGAGCTTTACTCCCTTTTTGGCTTGGAAAAGATCATAGGCGTCTTGCATGGACAGCCAGCTTTCGGGGCTGCGGCCCAAAGCTTTTGACAGGCGCAGCGCCATCTCGGGGCTCACACCGCTCTGCTTCTTCAGGACTCGGTTGAGCGTGGAAGCAGCCACATCTAGCTGCTCCGCTAAATATCGACAGCTAAGTCCAAACGGTTCCATGTAGGTAGCCTGGATAAACTCACCTGGATGAGGGGGGTTATACATAGCCATTAGTGATAATCCTCGTAGTTGACGATGTAGACATTGCCGTCCACAAACTCAAACGTAATTCGCCAGTTACCGCTTACAGAAATTGACCAAATGCCCTTTCGGTCGCCTTTTAGCTGGTGCAGCCGATAGCCGGGGATATCAAGGTCTTCGATGCAATGGGCGGAGTCCAATGCCGCAAGCTGCATACGAATCTTTGGAGCGTGCTGGGCTTGAATCCCCTGCTTGCTGCCATTTTCGTAGAACTTCTTGAGTCCCTTATGCTTGAAGGACTTGATCATTTCAGGAGTGTAGCGTGTTGCGCAACACTCGTCAAGCCGCGTAACAGCTATCCATGGACTCTCCCTGGTTTG
>JAGQWA010000653.1 GCA_020437725.1 Bacteroidota bacterium
AACTCCCAAAACAACTGGTTTAAAAACTCCTAGCCGGTCTCGAGGAACAGATAGCTCAAGCCTGCTACCTATGCCAGATCGTTTTATTTGACGATAACCATTGCCTTTATTTTCACCAGCGGGCGAAGACTCTAAAAATGTTTGGCGTTCAGCATACATCAAACCATTTAGCACCAGACCAAAAACTTCATTTAGCCCATTATCTCGCAAAAGATGATCGTTTATGGCTGTTTGTAGTTGCGTTTTACTTAATTTGAGTTGGGTTTCTTGCAATTTTTCCTTCATTTGATTTTGTCGTTATTATCATTATTATGAAAGTTAATTGTGGGAAACCTTTTTTACTGCATGGACACACTTTTTGGGACAGTATGGTTTCAGAATCTTGAAGTTCGATCTGAACCAAATGAATGAGATCCTGAAATATTACCAAAGCTATCGGAACAGGATGACGCACTGACTTTTTAGAAAGCCCTTCAGCCAAAGGCTGATTTATATGGCCAAAAAAAGAAGGCTTCCTACATTATTTATTGTAGAAAGCCTTCGGGCTTAGGGGTAAAATTAGGATTGGGTACAGGAAGAACATAGTTTGTTCAACTTGGTTCAAGATTTATTCATTTTTTTTGCTCCAACTCCAAAAGTGTGATGGTAA
>JAGQWA010000654.1 GCA_020437725.1 Bacteroidota bacterium
AAGGCATGAGTCAAGCAGGTAAACCCGTCGGTTTAGTGTGTATTGCACCTGCTATGGCTCCCAAAATTGGCGGAGCAGGCACACAATACACCATTGGCAATGATGCAGGTACAGCGGCTGCGATTAACGCGATGGGTGGGGTACATGTGGATTGTGCAGTTGATGAATGTGTGATTGATAACGAGCGCAAAATTGTCACAACACCAGCGTATATGTATGCGGCACGTATTCGTGAAGCGCGTGCAGGGATTCAAAAGTTAGTCCAAGCGGTGTTGAGTTTAGCTTAGACCTCACCCTAACCCTCTCCTAAAAGGAGAGGGAATTCCCTTGTTAACATTGGGAAAGGTGAACTCAAAACACCATTGCATGGTCAATTAAATAACGTCCGTCTTTTTCGACCACCACAATTTCGGCCACAAATTCCCCCGCTTGTTGTGAGCAAAATTGTTTCCAAATAACAGCAAGCGACGTAGGCCGTCTAAAAATAGCCACAAACTCACGATGGCTAAAAAATCCCCATTTAGCCTGATAATCTTTACAGACATAAGCTAAATGTTCGGGGGTAACAAGGGCTTTGGCGCGCTCGGTAAAATCACGGGTATGTTGTGCGTGATTAATAGCAGTAGAGCCAGC
>JAGQWA010000655.1 GCA_020437725.1 Bacteroidota bacterium
ATTTGACCCACGCAAATATTTAGCTAAGACTGTTACTGCTATGCGTGATGTGTGTATTGCCCGTTACGAAGCCTTTGGTACCGCAGGTAATGCCAGCAAAATCAACCCCATTTCTTTAGAAAAGATGGTTAGTCGATATTAAGTCAGGACTTACGCATTTTGCCAAAATTAGCGCGTGTTGTGAGCTAAAAATCGTCAAAAACGATTATTTAGCGAGCAAAAAAGCGATAACCGCGTAAGTCCTAAAGTATTAGAGACATATGTATCGACATCTCTTTTTTGTATAGCGATGGTGTTCCCTCTCCTTGTAGGAGAGGGCTAGGGTGAGGTCAAAAATAGCTTAACCTACTTAAATCTAGCTATCGTCAAAACATCACCAGTCCCTATTCATTGTCACAGGTACTTCATGCAAAGTTTGCAGTTCCAAAATCTTAAATGGTTAGCTCTAACGCTTATCATTATCATTGCCGACCAAGTCAGTAAGTTATATTTTAATCAGCACTTACAGTTGGGGCAATCCATCGAATTATTACCGTTCTTAAATTGGACATTGGCCTATAACTACGGTGCTGCATTTAGTTTTTTGCATGATGCAGGCGGTTGGCAGCGTTGGTTTTTTGCAGGGATT
>JAGQWA010000656.1 GCA_020437725.1 Bacteroidota bacterium
ATGCGCTCCTGCGCATGCGTCAGTGGTGCGACGGATATAGCGGGTTCGTCCATGGCGCGCGCGGCCGCCGAAGATGCCGTCTGCGACAGCAAATCTTCTTCGGCGAGCAAGAGATCTAATAGCGCGTCGCGAGCCCCTGATGATATGTTTGTTTTGTTCTGTACCACGATAGTGCACCCCAAATGCTTCTACAGTCAGATCGCCCGGTGAGATCCAGCTCACCATCGTGCAATCATGGTATCTCTGTCACTGTCAACTCACTATCATTAAGTCATCGTCAAGAAATAAGTTGGCGGCCAAACCTGTCAGGTCTTCGAGACCTGACAGGTTTAAATCAACAAGTCATTTCTGGACAGATCCTTAGGCTATTGTGGTTTAACCGGAATCTCAGGGTTTGCCGTCCCCGGCACTTTTTACAAAATAACTCGGTAGACGAGAGCAAGTGCCGGACGTCATCCCCTCAGAGCCCGCAAAGCCCCTATTGCGCCGAGCCTTGTGGACGTGGGCCCAAGACACTCATGTCGCCTTTGAGCACATTAAAAAGTTGGGGGATTTCGTCTAAATGATATTGGCGGGTCAAACGGCCGACTCGGGTTAAACGTGGATCTGATCCTGGATAATTGATT
>JAGQWA010000657.1 GCA_020437725.1 Bacteroidota bacterium
ATGGAAAACCACTTGGGCCTATATGCTTTATTTGTTGGCTTTGTTGAGTATTGTATTTACAGCGGTTTACCTATACCGAAGAAAACTTTTATACGAAAATGAAATTGTTCGACAACAAACCCAGAAACAATTGGCAGACGACGCCAGCAAAGCAAAAAGCGAGTTTTTAGCTCGTGTAAGCCATGAGATCAGAACTCCTCTTAATGGTGTATTAGGAATGAGTGAGCTTTTGTTATCAACAGAAATGAATGATGAGCAAAATATTTATGCAGAAACCATTATCACATCCGGTAAACACCTGCTTGATATTATCAACGACATTCTTGATTTATCAAAAATAGAGGCCGGAAAACTAGAGCTGGAAGAAGCTCCTCTTAACCTGCTTTCTTTAATTGATGAAATAGCAAACGCTTTTTCATCACAAGCGAAACAAAAAAACATTGTTTTTACATGTTGTGTTAGTCACAATTTAGACATTAAAAGATCTGGTGATCTTGTTAGAATTAAACAAATCTTTTTTAATCTCTTAAGCAATGCTTTTAAATTTACCGAGAAAGGAGAAATCAATCTTTTTGTTCAATCAGATGAGGATAATCCTAACGTCATTGTTTTTAGATTGGTTGAT
>JAGQWA010000658.1 GCA_020437725.1 Bacteroidota bacterium
CCTACAGTCCAATCAGTATAGTGAGATAACGCATTAACTGTTTTCACAGACATCATCGGACCTTCAAAAGTTGACATTCCATAGAATGACAATGAAACAATCAAAATTTTGATTATTGGATCATCACGCAATTTATGCCAAGCACCAGATAAAGTCATGATACCGTTAATCATACCACCCCAGGAAGGTGCTAACAGGATCAATGAGAAAACCATACCCAAAGATTGTGCCCAATCAGGTAATGAAGTGTATTGCAAATGGTGTGGACCTGCCCACATATAAGAAGAAATCAATGCCCAAAAGTGAACGATTGAAAGTCTGTATGAATAAACCGGTCTTTCAGCTTGCTTAGGTACGAAGTAATACATCATTCCCAAGAAACCGGCTGTCAGGAAGAACCCAACTGCATTGTGACCATACCACCATTGAACAAGCGCATCAACAGCACCAGGATATACTGAGTATGACAAATGCCAGTTTACCGGAATCTGTAAATTGTTTACGATGTGGAGCAACGCAATGGTAATAATAAACGCTGCATAGAACCAGTTCGCAACATAGATGTGTTTCTCCTGCCTTTTAACAATTGTTCCAAAGAACACAATGGCATAAGCAACCCAGACG
>JAGQWA010000065.1 GCA_020437725.1 Bacteroidota bacterium
AACGCGCAATGTGTAAAGTGAGCCATGATTTGTGAAAATGAATTGTTTATTGTAATTCTCAAATAGAACTCCCATAGAAACGCAGCCATACACTTCATGTAAACTTTGCTGCAACCCCATTACATAATTGGATATGTTTGAATTCTTAGAAAGTAAGGCCAAAATAACTTCAGTATCAAGCTCAAATTCACGATTAAGCGTAGGATTCTCCTTCCAGAGATCATCAACATTTACAACTATTCCGTTGTGAACAGCAACGAACCCGTTCTTGATAACTGGTTGGTTATTGTTGTTATTTTGCTGAGATCCATTTGTAACAAGGCGAGCATGAGCTATCATTGAAACGGCACTATGACTGCCTGATCTATGCGCATATTCTTTATAGAAATTCTTAAAATCCTTGTTCTTAAGGAGTTGGCTTGCAGGTATTGGCGCCTTGTAAACACCTATACTCTTCTGGTCGCAATTTTTTATTGCCACACCTGATGATTCTTTGCCCCTAGTTTCAGACAAAATCAGCAACTCGTTAAATATTCTCTCGATATTACTATTTGAAAGAGTTGAGTTATTGCCAACAGACAAACCTATAATTCCGCACATGCTCTTTTTATTTATTTAAAATCTACCAGTAATGGCAATTCTAATCACTTTCACATAATCTGCTAAACTGAAAACCCTAAACCCATTTGTAAACAGCTTCTTTACTTCATTGGCTGTTGGAAAAGATCTTAATGTGGCTTTTGTATCATCTTGAGGAGTGCTAGACAATTTGCCGCCCATTTTAATTACAGAAATGCATTCTGCCAACAATACTTCAAACTGTTTCCTTATAGATAGCCATAGGTTAAATACAGTAGTTTGTTTGGGTATAATGTGTATTTCTTCTGAAAACTTAATAATTTCTCCATTATCTAATTCTGGAGTTACATAATGCAGGGTTCCACAGGCTGAGCTTTCATTTTCTATTAAATGCCAAAAGTAATTAGCTGCCCCTCTGAATTCAGGCAATCTGGCACAATGGTAATTAAGCACACCATGTTTGGCTATTTGCAGAAGATTATCGCGTAAAATATTTCCTGATACATTAATTATATAATTTGGTTTCTGCTTCTCTACCCATTTAAGAAAAGCGTCATCAATAAATTCCACTTTCCTGTAACTAACTCTTTTTCTTACACAAAGCTTTTGAATGCTGTTACCGAATACACTACTAATAATTTGAAATACTTTGATGGTTACTACATTAAACCACAAATAGTGTATAGAAGAAGATCTAATCTTAGAGATTAATCCAGTACTTTTAGTTCCATTTGGCTTTTTTGGTATAACAGGAAATTCTACAACACATTGAATTTCGTTGCTATAATCTCTTATTACTGGCGAAACGATAAGCCACGGAGACAACCCCTTGCTACAAAAAATTATCAAGCCTGCCAATTTATTAATTCAATTTGAATGTTCGTTCACCATTTAGTTCACCCAATTTTTCAATACCTAAACAACTGGTTCTAAATATATCCACCCCACCATCTATTTCATCATCAACTATTAACATCCTACCATGTTTTACTGACAAAGTTGACACCGAATTATAAAAATCATATAAATCTAATGGAGAGCCCAAAAATCCCCCGGCTTGTTTAAATAGGGATAATACATCATTATATGACTTGGCCAATGTACTGCCTTTATAAAAGGCGCTATCATGCCAACACACAGAACCCGAGAAGTTACCTAATTTCACTGCCAAGTCAATAAGCTCAAGCCCACTCTGAATTATAGGCTTCGACTTGAAAATACCCTGTTTGGTAAAAACGCTATCCATAAAAACCAAAGGATATTCTACGACACCGAAACGCTTCTTATCTAAACCAATTGGATGATAAGGAAATGCGGCATTTGCTCTATAGCCATTAAAGTCATTAAATCCGATAGATGTATCGTATAAGATGCCGTTCATCTCTTGGATTGAAAAAGTATTATCAAAATGGAAAGACAACATGTGTTGTCGGGTACCTACGCATCGTGTTCTACTGCGTATGGACCCAAGCTCCTGCTCAAATCTTTCAAGGTTATTAATGACCTTGGTTGATCCATGTATACCTATTTCAAAAAACTGAGAAAGTTGTTCTAAATCGGCATCACCAATTGTATAAGCTGGATTTAGAAGAACATCTTTAGCCGAGTCTTCACTATGCTTCTCAAACCCACAAAAGTTAAGAACTGAACTAGTGCCATGAGCTGATTCAATTTTCTCCAAAATGTTAAAGGATAAAGGCCTAAGGTTTACAATGAATCTAAATAACTCCCACCAATTGGCCTTGGCTAAAGAATTGCCGCTCACAAGCTTAAGGACATTTCTAAGCATTTTTAATCGATTGATAAACCGCTTATCTAAATAATCTATATCGTGCGACAATACAAGGCTGAACTCCTTTTTAAATGGATGTCTACTTCTGGTAAGTAGGTAATTATTTTCTCCTATGCTATGGAGAATGGCATTTTCAAAAAGAACTAGGGCCTGGTTGAGGAGTGGGAAATTAAAGGAAAATGAATGTTTTTGAAAATATTCTTCATCCTTATAATTACCGTAGCTAATGGACCCCTTTTCTCCATGGTGAGATAGCCAATAGTTAAAACCAGCAACAATATCATCTGTTAGCCTTACATTTCCATTAATACTTTCAAATGAGAGGGTTGCCAAGGTTGAATCTTTTAATCCTTTAGGTATGTAAACCACGGGCAATTGTGTATCAACTTCATCGTTGTAGGAAATAACCAAGTCACTATTTTCAATTGACTCACACTTCTCAACAACAATTCCCTGAACAGACACTAACTGCTCAAAAAAATAATCTAACTCAAATGTCTTGGCTGCTAGATAAACCTTATATACAAGCATCTTCCCAGAAAGTTCCATTATCTCCTTCGCCTATTACTTCTGCGGTTGTAGTCCATATCCATCCAAATGGAAAAGAGCAGACTTTGAAAGGCAAACATGCCACTAAAAAGAAAGATAGCTCCGGTAATGCCTGGTATTTCGCCTGTATCATTGTAGTAAAGGAGAGTTCGAATAAAAAATGGCAGAGCTATTCCAAATAGGGTTACAATGCCGAATGTAAAGAACAGAACCAAAGGGTGAAAATCCAAAACTACGTATCTGTGCCACAACCTTTTAAAAAACAGCTTTAATAACAGCCAACTTGTTTTGGGAATGTATTTATAAAGCTTTATTTTACTTTTTTCCCTGTCATAAACCGGTCTTACTTCCACGTCTGTAACGGCAAACCCTTGGATGTTCAACATGCACAATATATCGGCATTGTATCCGTATCGTTTGGTCATTTCTTCAATTGGAATACGCTTAAGTGCTCTATTATCAATGGCTGTGTAACCACACTGTGGATCCATTGAGAAATAGTAACCGGTTGCAAATTTGGTGAGTATTGTAAGCAAAGAATTGCCTAAAAACCGATACTTTGGCATTGAACCAATTTGTTTATGCAATAATCGATTTCCTTTTACGTAATCGTATTCATCTTCTGCTATCGCATCGAGCAAGGCAGGCAAATCGTTTGGATCCATTTGATTATCGCCCGCCATTATAACTGTAATTTGAATATCGCTTTCTCGTGATGCTACATAACCATCAATTAAAGATTGGCCTAATCCTTTGTTAATTTCATGATCTATAAGAGTTATTCTATTGTCGGCTTGTTGCATTTCAACAATAATGTCACGAGTGTCATCTATACTACAATCATTAATCACAAACATTCGATCAATGAAATTTGGCATACCTTCTAAGGTAAGTCTAATTAGGCCTGCTTCGTTGTAAGCTGGTATTACAACACCTACTTTAAATCCTTTATACACGATCTACTGCATTTTGCTGAAATAAGCCTTTCCCCAATCTATGGTTTCTTTTAAACCCTTATCAAAGTCGGTGAGAAAGTCTAAACCAAGAATTTTTTTGATCTTTGAGTTATCGATATCAAAAACTTTAATATCGCCAGGTGTCCATTCATCATAGAGAATTTCAGGTTTTTCTACTCCAAATGCTTGTGCACATTTCTCAGCTAATTCTTGAATAGTAACTTTAATTCCTGATGCACAATTAAAGGCCTCACCGGTGGCCTCTGGAGTCATTGCCGATAATATATTAGCTTTAACTACATCTTTTACATATGTAAAAGATCTTTGTTGTGTGCCATCACCATGAATGGTCATTGGTTGCTTTTTGAAAAGATTTCGAGTAAAAATTGAAACAACACCACCAACATCGCTCGACTCCTGCCGGGCGCCATAAACGTGAAAATATCGAAGTACTGTTGTATCTAGACCATATAAATGGTTAAAAACTTTAGCATATTTCTCACCTGCAAGTTTACTTATTCCATAATATGAAGTTGGAACTAAAGGATGCTTTTCATCTTGAGGGAAATATTGCGCTTCGCCATACACCGAACCAGTAGATGCATGAACATATTTTTTAACACCATGCTTCATGGCGAGTTCGAGTAAATTAAATGCACCTTTTGCATTAATATCAAGATCGAGTCTTGGATTATTCATGCAAATGGTTTTTTTAGAAGCTGCTTGATGAAAAACTACTTCTACGCCTTGATAAAGCTCATCTAATCTATCATAATCTAATATATCGCAATTCTCTTCTTGAAAATTATCATAATCTTTAAGATGCTCAAGGTTTTCGTGCTTTCCTGCAAAATAATTGTCAACGCTAATAGTGTAGACCCCCATTTTAACAAGTTCTTCAACTAAATGGCTACCAACAAATCCTGCTCCTCCAGTTACAAGTGCTTTTTTAAACGGAAAATTCTTCATTATAATTAAGTAGTATTAAAATTTTTGTACGTCTTTTCGAACCCAATTCTCTATTGTGTTTGCGCATTTACTCGCTCTTCTTCTATTGGCCTCTTCCAAAGCATTATTGACCAGTGAATTTCGATCAAAGTTAGGCGATGCCATCTCTAAAATGGCATTGGCCAATGTTTGCGGTGAGTCTTCATCAACCACATATCCCCATTTTCCGCTTAATGCAAGCTCATTATGATAACAACCTTTTGGTCCGAAAACTAAAATGGGTGTACCACTTACTAAATAGCTCAAAAGTTTATTTGAGAAAACGGTCATTACTTCATCCATGCTGGCATTTTTATGAGAAAGCGGAGCAAATACAATATTTGCTTTTCTTAATTCTTCTTTCATCTCCATTCTATTTACCAATTTCTGACGAATTTTTGAACTTGAAATACCCGCTTCTTTAAGAGTATCTTGATCAATTTTGGTAATAGGTAACCATAATAGCTCATAATTTTCGGGCAAAAGATCCATTGCTTGGCTCATCACTGCAAAAGCGTCTCGATTCATATGTACTGCTAGTGACCCACTAAAGACAATGACAATCTTTTCAGATTTGTCTTTTTCATCTTTAATTTCTACAAATTCATCTATGTCTTTGTCTGGCACAGCATGCAATATTAAGTTAGAATTAATGCCATATTTTTTCTTGTAATACGTCTGCGCCTTCTCAGTACAACATATAACTCTATCTGATTTTTCAAGAATTTCTGGTTCCCATTTTTGAGCAAATTTTTTGCTTCCTGAAATACTCATGTTTTCTTCCCATAAATCATGCATGTAAACATAGAAAGGAATACCAAACTCTTTAGCCACTCGATAACTTGCCACTAACATGGCGTCTTTTGGATAATTACCAAAAATAACATCGGGTTTATGCTTTTGCACCCATTGCTTAATTCGCTTATAATAATAAGGCATCAACATATAATGGGTTCTATACAAAATACTCTCGAATAGCCTTCCTTGTGGGTGTTTTATGTAATGAGTTTCGCATGGTGGGGCAAATGTTGAATCAACTTTGCTAAAATTACTACCTCCAATTGCTTGAATTGCCCCCTTATACTCCTTGAAAATATTATTGACTAATACAGCACTAGGTGTAACATAAGGAGGAAAGCTGTAGCTGATAACTAAAATTTTTGGTTGACTCATTATTGTTTTGGATGCTATTTTTTAAACCTGTTTGAACAAATCTTATTTGTAAAGTTCAAACATTTTCAAATCCTTTAATACTGGATGTGAGTTATTTATGGCTAAAAAATTAATATTTTGAGAGTTTACATAGTCAACTCGACTCATTTTTCCTGCAGAAAGGTTTCTTAAGTCATAAAGGCCATACTCTATGCTCGTGAGAAAATCATGAATAGGTCCTCTTTGCACATCAGTAACTAAACTCTCAAAAATCACAATAAGGTCCTTACTTCTAAAAGTCTGTTCAGCTCCCTGAAACACTTTGAGTTCAAAACCTTCTGTATCGATCTTTATAAAGTCCGGGGCGTAATCTTTATCGGCAAGATAGGTATCGAGTTTCTGAACTTTTACGTTAATGTGTTCCAGATCATCCGCGTGGGTAAAACCTGAAAGCTGTGTACTAGTCAAACTTCCGAGACCTGTATCAGTTTTAGGAAAAGTTAGGGATGCGGTAGTATCTTCATCGCCCAATGCCATTTTCTCTAAGTGGTGTTGCAGACCGTTTAACTTAACAAGAGTATCAAAACTGGGATGGCAGTCAGGGTTTGGTTCAAATGAAACCACCTTAACTCCCTGACTAAGAAATAGCAACGAGTGGGTGCCGTAGTTGGTGCCAATGTCAAAAAAGTAATTCGGCCGATATTCTGACGTAATCAATTTTTCATAGAAATTCTTCAACTCTACGTCTGTACCCACAATAGAAACTGCAGTGTGCCAATGAGCCCAGAGCTTTTCTGATTTCATTGGTAAAACCAAGGATTTCCCCAAAAATTCCACCTTCCATGTATCATTAATTCCTTTGGGTGCTTCTTTACCAAGAAATAGTTTAGCCAATAGGCCATGCATTATTTCCCTTTCTCTCAATGAAAGTGTTAGGTATTTTTCATTAAATTTTCTTCTCTTTTCAGTATTGGCAACAATTGTTCTAACCTTGTTTTGATACTGGGCTGTTAGCAAAGGTATTCTCCTAATTACCCTAAGCTTTATTTCATTGATTGTCATTAATTCTAAATATTGATTTATTGATGGTATTATTGGTGTTTTTTAATAAACTCATTAACATGACCACCATTTAGTGTTTTTATCTCTTGTTTAATTTTTTCGTAGTCCCAATGCCACCATTGAATTTTACAAAGCTGTTCTATTTGATTTGGCGTAAATCTATATTTTATAATTTTTGCAGGAATTCCGGCAGCAATAGCATAATCGGGAATATTTCTAGTTACAATTGCTCCGGACGCGATAATAGCACCGTTGCCAATTTGTACACCAGATAATATGGTCACATCTGTCCCTAACCAAACGTCATTACCAATCTTAATTTCACCATTAGTTCGTGGAGTACCATCATAAGGGATATTTACGTTTAGTTTATCGCGAATTGGAAATAAGGCTACCCATTCAGGCGGATGTATGCCTCCTGTAATAAACGTTACTCCTTTGCTAATTGAACAATATTTACCAATTACCACTTTGGCTTCGCTATTTCTATAAACATCAAATTTTGGTAATCCGTAGGTTCCGTGTCCTACTTCAAGCATTCCCTTTTCTAACATTTCTTTATATGCTCTCCAATCATGGTATTTGATTAGCCTTAGTACTAGTTTTGCCAAAAGAAGTTTTAATCTTGACATGTCGCTATTATTGTTATCCCAATAGTGTGCGAATAACTGAATTTATTTCGCCTTCCATAGAAACTTCAACATCATTCATATCTATACCGTATTCGAGCAGTTTGTCATGTGAAAACTGAAAGTGATTTGACTCTGTAGGTTGATTAGATGCGATATTCAAAGCAACATTCATGTTGAACTCATTTTTTAAAACTTTATGTGTGGTAACAGCTACATCATGAATGCACCTATAATCATGTGAAACAAAATTTAGCACATCAAAAGGCTTGTGAATGTTTTCAGCAGCCATTTGGGTGCCATAACTTAATTGCTCAAGTGTTATAAAATTCCTCATCTGCTTTCCAGATGAAAGTAATGTAATGGTTTTCTTCTCTACTGCCTCTTTACAAAAACAGCCAGGAACTAGTGTCCATCTGTTTACTTCTTTCGAAAGAAATGGTCCGTAAATATTAGAAGGTCTCACAACAAGTGTCTTAAGTCCTTTCATTCTGCTATACATTTCACAATACATTTCGCCAAAAAGATGGTTCATGCCATAGTCGTTTACAGGTAAAGCTTGAGACCCTTCGCTATAATTACCTACAAGCTCTCCACCATAAACTTGTAACGTAGAGTAAAAGATGAACTTTTCAATACCATTGGCAATGGCAAGGTTCATTGTGTTTACAGTTCCTACCGCCGACAATTCTATGCCCTTTGACAGATCTTTAGACACTTTGTCATTAGCTGCTGCAAGATGAACTACCACATCTGCGTTAATTCTATGATCTGAAAGCTCAGATGAAAGTACATCGGCTTCAACGAAATCTGCGCCGTACAAAATTTCTTTCATTTCATTACTAAATGACCGCCCCAGCGCAATAACTTGGTGGTTTCTATCTAGTAAGTAGCGTGTAAGAAAGCTTCCTATAAAGCCACTGGCACCGGTAATTAAATATTTCATGATTTGCAGTGGTATTCTAAATTAAAATCAGGATGTTTTTGGTCTTTATCAGAAAGAACAACTGGATTGATTGGCCATTTAATTCCTATTGCGGGATCATTCCATCTGAGCCCTCTTTCATACTCTGGGGAATAGAATTCGGTTACCAAATACAGGGCTTCTGTATCGGGCTCTAACGTAATAAATCCATGACCAAAACCTTTTGGCACATACATCATTGTGCGATTCTCGGGAGTTAGTTCTGCACCAAACCACTGTCTAAATGTCTTTGATTCTGGTCTTAGGTCAACTATAACGTCGTACAGACTTCCTTTTATGCATCTCACAATCTTAGTTTCGGCCTTAGGAGCTAATTGATAGTGTATACCTCGTAGGGTTCCCTTATCTTGACTAAGCGAATTGTTTACCTGAACTATTTTGTGATCCAATCTCAATTCCTTATATTCATTTTCGCAGAAAAATCTGGCAAAAAAACCGCGTTCATCTCCTCTTTTTTCCAAATCAATGGTATATGCTCCTTCAAGTGGGGTGGGGTTAAACTTCATTATATTTTATTTTCTTCTCTTAATTTCCATCTTAATTGTGAGTCTAGATCACCGTTGTTCAAGTGTTTATTCAACACATTCAATCGCATAAACTCAGAACTTCTAAAATCAGGTTGATTGAACCCGATGTCTTCCAAACCTTTTTTTAATTGTGTAACGGTTTGCTCCAAATTATATGTTGGCGTGTAGCCTTCTGCCAACTTTGTAAACAAATCAAAGTTTACTTTATAAGAGCGTTTATCAGGAGCCGCTGATTCGTTTATGCTTACATCAACGTTATCGAATTGAGCCTGCACAGCGTATGCAAGATCTTTTACCATGTAATTCCACTCATTGCTGCCTGTGTTACAAACTAAATATTGCCCGCCATTTTCCTTTAATCTGGCTATGGCCCAATCAATTGCTCTAGACATGTCCTTAATATTGATTAATGGACGCAATGGAGTTCCATCACTTAATATTTCAATTTTCTTGTTTACCATTGCCGATGCGACAAAGTCGTTTACCACAAGATCTAAGCGTAATCTGTCGCTAATACCACAGGCTGTAGCAAAACGCAAGCAGGTTATGTTCATGTCTCCAGCATCAATGGTTGCCAAGTCTTGCTCAGTTCTTACTTTGGATATTGCATATGCTGTTAGTGGATTCAGATCCGAATCTTCCCTTCGTGCATCATCACCAGCTGCTCCATATACACTACAACTTGACGCAAATACAAAGTTTTTTACTCCAGCAAGCCTAGCCTTCTTGGCAATATCAACGCTACTGAGATGGTTAACCTGATAAGTAACTTCCTCAAATTTTTTACCTATTGGGTCATTAGAAATGGCAGCAAGGTGCACCACGGCATCGTAACCGTTAAGTAGGGCCCCATCAAAATCTCTTACATCTCCATAGAATTGAACATCAACTGCTCGTTCTGGACTGGGATTGTTTGATGTAATACGATGTTGGAAATAACCCAAATCATAGCCAGCAATGTAAACGTTAGGTCTTGTTGCCTTAAGATGTTGTGTAAGGTAGGCGCCTATATATCCTAAATTACCTGTAATAAATACTTTCATTTCCTTTATATGTTTTTTACCATTTTTTCCATGGGGTTTTCTCTGAATTCCACATTTGCTCGAGTTGCATCTTATCTCTTAGGGCATCCATACATTTCCAAAACCCATTGTATTTATATGAAACTAATTGCCTGTCTTGAGTTAATTCATGCAAAGGCGACTCTTCCCACATTACATCATCCATATTTCCATCAAGGTATTTAAAAACTTCTGGTTCCAGAACAAAAAATCCGCCATTAATCCAGCTTCCGTCTCCCTTTGGCTTCTCCATGAAATGTTCAACAACTCCATCTTTGTTGGTAGAAATGGCTCCGAATTTACCTTCTGGTAAAATGGTGGTTACAGTAGCTATTTTTCCATGTTTTTCATGAAAACTCAACAAATCGTTTATATCCAGGTCAGATAACCCATCACCATATGTTAACATAAATCGTTCTCCATCTACGTATTGTTTTATGCGTTTTAATCTGCCTGCTGTTTTGGTATGCAGTCCAGTTTCCACCAATGTTATTTTAAATGATTCTGCTTTACTGGCATGAATTTCTGTTTCATTCTTTTCTAAATCAATGGTTACGTCAGCATTATGCATGAAGTAATTCATAAAATACTCCTTTATCACATAGCCTTTATACCCTAAGCAGATGATAAATTCAGTATGACCATAATGTTCATAGATTTTCATGATATGCCAAAGTATGGGCTTTCCGCCAACTTCAATCATTGGTTTAGGTTTCAGATGCGACTCTTCTGAAATGCGTGTTCCAAAGCCACCCGCGAAGATTACTGTCTTCATTGATCTTATATTAAGTTTTTATAATTTTATTTGATGCAATCGCCTCCATAACTGCAAATTGCCCGGTTAGTTTAGAACTGAATTATCTGAAAGTAGGCACTCAATCTGATTGACAATGTTTAGAGCTGCTTTATGCCCTGTATGGCTGCAGTACTGAGTGCTTAGTTCTTTTTGTGAAGAAAGTAGGTCATCCTTCTTTCGGTGCAAAAAAAGATGTTGCAATGTTTCGGCATTTCTAGCCTGTGGAACACCACCCATCTCTATTAATAAACGTGATTCGCCTAAATATCTCTCATCTGGATTGATAACCACTAAAGGTACTTGGTTCATTAGTGCTTCAAAGGCAAATGCCGTGCTGTAAAAGCAACAGCACTCAGCTATCAAAAGTGAATCATCAACACCTAGAACTTCTTTCTCAGCAAGTATCACATTGCTATATTGATTGATTAAGGGTTCAAAGTTTGATTTCTTCTCAACCGGATGTAGCTTAATTATTCCTGTCCAGCCATCTGATTTTAACAGCTCCATTGCAGTGCAGAATATCTTAAGTGTTTCTCGACTTATATGCTCATGCTCAATATTGCTTGAAGCCAATATGGCAACTTTCTTTGATGTTTCGATACCCAATCGCCTACACACCGTTTCTCTCTTTCCGGT
>JAGQWA010000659.1 GCA_020437725.1 Bacteroidota bacterium
CGCATTATTCGGTTGTGATATATTCAGTCTCGTTGAAGATGTGCTGTTCTTGGATTTGCGATTCATTGCTAAACAACTTCCATTGCCCAATCGGGTCAGGACCTGTGGGTTTGTGGGTTTGGGTGAGAATCTATGACTCTTCATGATTTATATAATGTTAGCAATGTTGCGAGCATGATTCCGATTGACTGCGTCAAAATAACACCGAGCGCACGCTTTGTCAAATTGCGTAGTTCACATACAACATTTGACGCATTGGTAAGCCCCACCAGGCTAAGTTAGCGTTCAGATAAGTTGGCGACCAAACCTGTCAGGTCTTCGAGACCTGACAGGTTTAAATCTACAAGTTATTTTTGAACGATGACTTACACAGCATCGGTGGCTCTAGTCATCAAACGACGTGTTACTGCGCAACTGGCCTTTATGCAAAGCTTGCGGGAGTCCTGTGCAAAGGATTCGCTTAGGACTTCCGCAAGCCTGGAGCCAGAATGAATCGTCTCGGAAAAGATGGCCTCTTCTCCTGGCGTTCCACAGGCGCTGCGTAAGGCGTGACTCTTTAACTATCGCGGCGAAAAAATGGCTCGCCCGTGGGACGCCGCCGTCCTGGTGGCGAATCCGCTTT
>JAGQWA010000660.1 GCA_020437725.1 Bacteroidota bacterium
TTGCCGGAAACGTCCTGCAGGGCGCCCTCTTCGCCCCCGTGTTCTTCCAGCAACTCTTCCTGTTCGGCCACTGCCGCTTCCAGTTCGCTCTCCAGCCGGCGGATGGCCTCCTGCTCTTCGGCGAAGTACTCCTGGATAAGGAGTTCCGGGGGCAGCAGCTGCCCTTCCAGCCCTTCGATGCCGGATACTTCCTTCTCCACCTCCTTGCCGCCCTTTTTGCTTTTTTTGACCAGGCGCTTCACCACCTTGCCCGCCGCCCAGCCGTCGGCCGACAGTTCGTACAGGTCGTCCTGCATGGTTTCCGCCCAGTAGTCCATCAGGTGCTGGTACACGTTGTATTTATCGACCAGGGCCTTGCCGTGGTAGGCTTGCAGCAGCTCCTCGGAGATGCGGTGGATGACGGCCTTGGGGTGGCATTCCGCTTCCAGGCTTTTCAGGAAAGCGGCGTTCCCGGTTTTCCAGTGTTCGAATACCGTTTCCATTTCCCGGGTGAAGGCAATGAAATCGGGGTGCTCGAAGATACAGTGCCGGATGTCGTCTTTTTTCACCTTCAGGTCCCAGTAGCCTGCCCGTTCGTTGGGCCGGAACAAGTCTGACTGCAGGCTGGGATACACCTTCCA
>JAGQWA010000661.1 GCA_020437725.1 Bacteroidota bacterium
TGGCAAATGTTCGGTAAAGGTGAATCGCCACAATCATCTGGTCTTAAGGGAGATAAGTTGGTTGGAAAGTATTATGTAGAGTTTGATAAACACTACAAAAAGCAGATTGCCGAGTTGGTGGATTCGGGTAAAACAGAGGATGAAGCAAAGGCCGAAGCACCCATTATTGTAGATGCCCGAGAAATGCTCCAAAAGTGGGAAGCTGGCGATGAAGAAGTCCGTGCGCTTTGGGCAAAAATGAACGGTTGGGTTTATGAGGGTTTTGACAAAACCTACAACCGTTTGGGCGTTGATTTTGACCAACTCTATTATGAAAGCGACACGTTTCTGATCGGTCGCGATCTAGTGCAAAAAGGTGTGCAGGATGGGTTGTTCTTTCAAAAAGAAGACGGCTCCATTTGGGTTGACCTTACCGATGATGGCCTGGACCAGAAACTCCTTTTGCGCTCTGATGGAACGGCTGTTTACATGACTCAGGATATTGGCACGGCCAAACTCCGTGTGGACGATTGGCCAGAGCTGAACCAACTGATCTACACCGTTGGAAACGAGCAGGATTATCACTTCAAGGTTCTGTTCCTTATTCTACAGAAACTTGGTTTCGACTGGGCCAAGAACT
>JAGQWA010000662.1 GCA_020437725.1 Bacteroidota bacterium
CAACAAATAACAATCGTCCTACATTGTCATAACCAAGGACAGCATCACGAGCTTCATTGTTACGACTGGCATCCACCAAGCGGAAAAAAGGGTCGAAAAACACTGTTGCAGCTTGTTCAAAGCTGATTCCATCGTGTTTCGATATGTTTATTTTGGCTTTTTCAACATTCCAAAGGAATTTTAAGCCGTTAAGTTCGTAGTGAATGTCCATTGCTAAGATTGTATAAGATGTATTGTCTTTGTCAATACGCAATCACTTTTCCTTTAGGACACAAAAGTCTAACTATTGCACTAACCTGCAACAACCCACAACAATTTGGGCATGAGCAAGTTTGCTAAAAATGTAAAAAACAACTCAAATCCAGCGCGGGTTGTTGTCAGTGTTGAGTGCCAAGTTAGACAACAACCCAAACTTTTTATTTTTCAGAGAACATATAGGCTTCTTTTAAGCCACAAGTCCCTTCAAAATCTAATTTAGAAACTGTGCTTTCAACACCTGATGGCAGCTTTACTTTGATACTACCATCAGTATTAAATGATACAGTACCTAAATCATTACTGCCGCTTTTAATTGATATACTGCCACCATTGAGTCTTTGCGTACCTGAAGGCATTG
>JAGQWA010000663.1 GCA_020437725.1 Bacteroidota bacterium
CGTTAGAAATAGGCAGATCGGTACGACCGACATATTTAACCGTTCCGCGCTTCGATTGGCGTTCTAACCGGGCTGCGTGTTCTTCAAGAATTTTGTTCTCTTTTTCGGTCCATTTTGCCTCATCCCTGAACTCAGGAACCAGATTGAGTATGTAAATGTAATCGCGCATTATGAGTTTATCGGGCAGCGTTTGAATTCTTTTTCTCTATCGAAAAGATAGCGAAACGTGGCGTGGGTTCTCCAGATCTCAGCTCCTAGCTGTTCGCAGACCTTCATCATTTTCGGATTGAAATCGCCTATCCAGTTCATTTCAATGGTTTTATACGGTAAGCCTTGTTTCCACGCAATGTCTGTGTAAGCAATGACCATGGCACTCTCCACACCTTGTCCGTGAAACTCGGGTATCACCCCAAAAACTAGCCCCAGCATTTTACCACAATGCCCCATTTTCATGTGGTAGGCAAACTTGAGTTTTCCCCACCAGTTCATGTTTCCGTTTACGTATTTGAAAAGCTGATTCAATTCAGGAATAGAAAGGAAAAAGGAGATCGGTCTGTCTTTATGAAACCCGAAATAGATAAGTCTTTCGTCAGCAATGGGATATAGCTTTTTGAA
>JAGQWA010000664.1 GCA_020437725.1 Bacteroidota bacterium
TTTTACTGCTGCAATTTTCAAAGAACCTCTCAATCTATTAACTACTAAAGTTGCTAAAGCTTCACTTTCTACATCTTCTGCTATAATTAATAATCCTCTTCCAGATTGTACTACTTTCTCTAATACAGGCAATAAATCTTTCATAGAAGATACCTTTTTATCATACAATAAAATATAAGGTTTCTCCATTTCACACTCCATTGTATCTGCATTGGTTACAAAATATGGTGAGATATAACCTCTGTCAAATTGCATACCTTCCACAACATCAACATAAGTTTCAGTTCCTTTAGCTTCTTCAACAGTAATTACACCTTCTGTTGTAACTTTTTCCATTGCTTGAGCAATTAACCCACCAATTTCATCATCATTATTTGCTGAAATCGTTCCTACTTGTTTGATTTTGCTATAATCTTTACCTACTTTCTCAGAAAGTGATTTTAATTCTTTTACAACCGCAGCAACTGCTTTATCAATTCCTCTTTTTAAATCCATAGGATTAGCTCCTGCAGTAATTGATTTTAAACCTGGAGCAATAATCGCTTGAGCTAATACAGTAGCTGTTGTTGTACCGTCTCCTGCAACATCATTAGTTTTTGAAGCAACATCTT
>JAGQWA010000665.1 GCA_020437725.1 Bacteroidota bacterium
ATCAGATATTTCAATAATTAAATTATTACTTGTATTTTCACTTATCGATACTTTTATAATTCCTCTTTCAGGTGTGAATTTTAAGGCATTAGATATTAAATTTGATATAATCTTCTGCATTTTTTCTTTGTCAAAATAAAGTTGTATATAATTTTTATCAGTTTTAACAGAAAGAAAAATTTCTTTTGATTCAGCTAGTGATTTAAAAGACATTACAACACCTTTAGTAAATGAAACAATGTCATATTTACCAACGCAAAGTTTCATTTTACCAGCTTCAAGTTTTGATAAATCCAGTAATTCGTTAATAAGGAGTAAAAGCTTTTTTGTGTTCTTTAAAATCATTTTATATACTTCTTTACGTTCAGTCTTTTTCTCATCATATATCATTCTTTCAATTGGTCCTTTTATAAGTGTTAGCGGAGTTCGGAATTCATGTGATATATTTGCAAAAAAGTTAGATTTCATTTGATCAACTTCTTTTAATTTTGCTGCTTCAAATTCTTTCATTTTTAGTTCATTTTTAATCTGGATCCTTCTCATTTGTAAAATCCAAACTATTGTAATTATAGAAAGAATTAGAATTGCATAAATAGTATAAGCCCAC
>JAGQWA010000666.1 GCA_020437725.1 Bacteroidota bacterium
TGAAAATCCTTGTAGAATGTTCTCATCATCTTGGTCCAGTCTTCCTTGCCTTCGGCTATAGCGTCAAAATCTTCTTCAACCTTGGCGGTGAAGTTGTAATCCAAAATACTCTCAAAATGGTTCACTAAAAAATCGGTCACAATAATACCTATGTCTGTTGGCACCAATTTACCTTTGTCCGAACCTACTTTTTCGGTTAAAGTCTTTTCGTTTATATTGTTTTTCTGAAAAATCAGCTGTACATAGTTTCTTTCCAAGCCATCAACACTGCCTTTCTCTACATACCCTCTATTTTGGATGGTTGAAATAGTTGGCGCATAGGTTGACGGACGGCCAATACCTAATTCCTCCAATTGTTTTACCAAAGAAGCTTCAGTATATCTATAGGGCGGTCTTGTAAATCGTTCAGTTGCTGTTATGGATTTATTATCCACTTTTTCACCTACCGAAAGTTTGGGCAACATGCCTTCTTGTTCTTCATCTTCAAGGTCAGTTCCTTCCAAATAAACCTTTAGGAAACCATCAAATTTGATAACCTCCCCGTTGGCAATAAACCGTTCCTCAACTTTGATACTACTATTGATTTCTATGGTAACATTGGT
>JAGQWA010000667.1 GCA_020437725.1 Bacteroidota bacterium
ATATACATCCATGCTTCGTGCGTTAAAATAGCTGTCATCTCCCCAAATAATTTTTAGAGCTGCACTTCTGTCTAATGTGCTGTTTGTGTTTTGGCAAAGCAGGTAAAGCAATTCTGCTTCTTTTGAGGTAAGCTTTGTCTTTTCCTCACCACTTATAAGTGTGTGGTTTTTATTGTCGAATGTGAGATGCCCTAATGTAAACGTATCTGTTTTTTGCTGCTCAGCTTTACCATTTCTCCTGAAGATCACATTAAGCCGCATTAAGAGTTCTTCCATGCTAAAAGGCTTGGTTATGTAATCGTCAGCGCCCAGCTTAAAGCCATGTAATTTATCCTCTTTCATGGATTTAGCCGTAAGAAAGAGAAAAGGAACATGTTTATCTAATTTTCTGATCTCTTTAGCCAAAGTAAAGCCATCCATTTTGGGCATCATTACATCCAGTAGGCAGCAATCGTAAGTTTGTGCTTTAAAAGCAGAAAGCCCCTCATTTCCGTCTCTGAAAAGGAAAGACTGGTACCCCTTCATTGCGAGGTATTCGCTTAAAATCTGACCCAGATTGGGGTCATCTTCTACAATTAATAACTTCTTATCATTCATCT
>JAGQWA010000668.1 GCA_020437725.1 Bacteroidota bacterium
ACTCCGAGATAACTCGGAGTTAAATCGGAGTTAACTCCGAGTTCGTGCTATAATACCTCTGTTAATTAACAGGAGGGTGTCTCGTGGGTGCTAAGAAGTCGGGTCAACAGTCAATCAGAAACATCACAAAAAACTCAACAGGAACCTACCAAGTTTCTTTACCAATAGACGAGGTACGGAAGCTCGGCTGGAAGGAGGGTCAGAAGGTCGTCATCAAAAAGCGCGGCGAAACTCTCGTTATCGTCGACTGGAAGGAGTAAACTTTTATCGCCCTATCTGTTAGAATAGGGCTCATGGCGCGGTGGCCGAGTGGTTAGGCAGCGGTCTGCAAAACCGTTTACACGGGTTCAACTCCCGTCCGTGCCTCCAGAATTGTATGATTGAAAACATTGATGTCGAACATTACTACACTGTGCTTTACAAACTAAAGAAGTTGCCGCGCAGTGGTTGGGTCAGACGTGATGTAGAAAACCCTGAGTCAGTTGCAGAACACTCTTTCAGCTTGGCAATGCTCGTTATGATGTTTGTAAAGCGACTCAAGTTAAGCGTTGACTTGAATAAAGTGCTACTTATGGCGCTACTCCACGATAT
>JAGQWA010000066.1 GCA_020437725.1 Bacteroidota bacterium
TGCAAAAGCTACCACCACCATTGCGGGTTTTGGAGATGCAGCCTTGGTTGTTGGCTGTAGAGTAACAGTACAGGTTTTGTGCATCTATAAGGCCAATATAATTTTGGTTGCAATCGAAATAAAAAGTTTCTTTCCAGGTTTTCCCACCGTTGCAAGTTTTGAATAACCGTCTGGCATCAACAATAGCATAGCCGGTGTCTTTGTCTGCAAATTTCACATCGTCAATATGAGAACCAAAATCAATCCCATGCGCTATGGAGTCCCATGATTGGCCTTCGTTGTAGGTCCAATAAATGTATGGGTTTCTCCTAGAGTAACCTACTGCTGTGTCGGGGGCTATGAAGTGGCTAAAAAACTGTTCTAATCCAGCTGGCGATTGGTAAGCAATTCGCTTCCAATTATTGCCATAGTCCGTCGATTTTAGCATGAAATAATCATCAATTGTACTATAACCCGGCGTATAAAGTATTGAATCATTTACCGTATTGATGGATGGGTCGTGCTTTTTGTCTAAAACTCTATCCAATACTTTCTTAGATTTATGACTGACCAAATCTATTTTGTATGTTTTTGCATTTTGTCTACTTGATATAAACACAAGATTTTTAGAGAGACTAAAGTTATTATTGTGTGATGGAAATTGCCTAGTAAATGTATCATACCTACTACTATCTCTGTGATAATATATCATTGAGTCACCTGGTTGACCATAATTGTATAAAACATAGCCATTTTTTGTTATTACCGGCGAATTGTTTGGAAAGAGTTCGTGTGTATTGTAGGTTAATCTTGGCAACCAATTTTGGCCACCGTCCATTGTTTCATATAAACCAGATGTTTCATTCTTAAAAGTAAAAATTACGGCAAAACCCGTGTCTGGAGAATGAAAATAGACTTTTCTAATAATGAATACATCAAGCGTTTTAGTAGCATTTGCCCAATCTTGAGCAAAAAGATTCGAGTTCATTAATATTAGCAATAAGATTTTATATACTTTCATTTTACTTAAATTCTGAGTGTGGTATAGCATTATGACATCCGTTTAAAGGATAATAAGAATTGTTTTTTGTTATGTTTCCAGGATGGGCATTGTTAAATAGTGGGTCGCCATCTTCCCATCCTTTTCTAAGGCAACCATCTACACATTGAAGCAACGGTGCTCGGTAAATGTCATATTCAACATAAGGACCTAAGTCAACTATATGACAACGAGACGTCAACTGAATATTTGATGGAAGCCAAATTGACGGAGAACATAAATGACTAAAAGGCGGGTTACCATATGGTAGTTGTAAAAACCGATCTATCCTGCTTAGCACAGAATCAACAAAAGGTTCACAATAGTAGTCTTCAGCTAAGGTATCAAACACATTGTTTTCAATTTTGCTTTGCCAGAGTCGGCCGTTTGGGTCTGCACATTGGCAAATGGCACCTACTGCCCATGGGGTAAAGAATATGTCAACATAGTTGTGTTTGTAATGGCAGCCATCGCTTTCTATTACGCCGCCAATAAATTCGGGGTTGTAATCGGTGCCAGAGCGTTTGCCAGAAAACACCCCAATATCGGCATCGGTAATTTTGGAATTGGTTAAAATGGCGCGGCCTTGTTCTCCAGGGCCAAATTCATCAGAGCAGGCATCCCAATGCCCCCACACTTCTATGCCATGCCAACCACAACCACCTAGGTGGCTATCATCAACAGTAAGTAAACCGCCGCGTTTCACTACTATTTTGCTGCAATTGAGCATTATAAGTCGGCTGGTTTCTATACTTAAGTGCCCTCCAGGTTCAACAGAAATTACTCGCTCAAAAGCAAAGGTGTCGTCAACTATGTTTACAATACCAAAGGTTGAGTCTACATATATGGTATCAATATTGCCAGTATCTACTCCAAAAAACGGTTCTCTCGGCTCCATTTCGCAACATAAGTTTTGCGTTATATAAATGGTGTCTATACCGCCGCAAATGCTGTCTTTGTCAAACACTTGCACCCAGTAGTAGCCGCCATTGTTGGCAGTGGTGCTGGCGGTGGTGTCGCCGGTGCTCCAGTTGTAGTAAAAAGTATCTAACGGGTAGCCGCTTACTTGTGCTCTTAGGGCCATACCGCTAACAGGAATGCAGGCAAGGTTGGTATCGCCTACAATTTTTACCAGCAGGGGTGGTTTTACCAGTATCTCAATGGTATCGTAACCTGTGCAGCCATTGCTATCGGTATGCTCATAGCTTATACGGTGGGTGCCGGCCCCAAAACTATCAGGGCTAAAAAAGGTAAGCGCATTGCCTAGGCTATCTCTAAAAATGCCTGGCTCAGGCGTGGCAGTTAAGGTATCGCCCCAATCGCCAAAACAGTAGGGGCCAAGTGTATCTATTTGGGGCGTGGGTGGTGCTACTACATGTACGGCAAACGAGTCTGTAAAATAGCATTTAGAAGTGTCGCCCAAAATGTATTTACTGCTCGGGTATAATAATGCCACACTATCTATACCAGGCGGCGCACCATCTTGGCCAATAACGTAATACTGGCCAATTAGAAAAGTGCTACCAAAGTACCTGCCATTATATAGGCTGTCAATAAATAATATATCTGTATCGTGCCAGCAATAGGGTCCTTTATCGCTTAGCGTAATATTGGGTTTTTTATGTACAAATATTTCCAATGTATCGGTATATGTGCAGCCTAAAGAGTCTGTTAAAGTAACCCAATATACACCAGAGTCGCAAGCAAGTGTATCAAATTGGGTATTTCCGCCATTCCATAAATAGGTATGGCCAGTATCATAAGGCGCAGAAAGGTTAACGCAGCTGCCTTCGCAAATAACCGTATCTGGCCCAAGGCTAAAACTAAATGTAATGAGTTCTAGCAAGGCAGTGTCTGTACCAGTGCAGCCATTGGTATCTGTAACGGTTACAAAATGAGTACCAACCATATTAGTAGTAAAGTATCTCGAAATTTGGCTGGGGTCTCCATCCCACATATAGCTAAGATATCCATCGCCAGCATCAAAAGTCACAAAAGTGTCGGGGTGGCAAATAGAAAAAGTATCGGGGTAAATGCTTACTTCTGGGTGTATGGTTACTTCTATGGTATCGCGAATAATGCAACCGCCCGGGCTAATGAGTTCTACCATATAGGTTCCCGATTTTAGCACCAAATAACTCTGCAAAGTGTCAGGTTCTTGCTGCCCGTTTCTGTACCAACGGTAGCCATATTGTGGTCCCCAATGGCCGGCATCTAATGCAATTAGTTGAGGTGCGCAAATGGCCGTGTCTGGTCCTAAATCTAAGGGTAGTGTAAGGCTGTCAATAGTAACAGTAACGGTGTCTTTGCCTGGGCAACTGAGGCCAGCAAAGTTTCGGGTTACTTCGTACTCAGTTGTTACATTGGGACTTACCATAACTGTGCGCGTATTGCCCACAATGGCATTGGTGCTCAAGTTTCGCCAAACATAGGTTGCGGTAAGGTTCAGAAAACTATCGCATTTGGTTGAGAGTGGTACGGTAGCCGTTGTATCGCAAATGGTGGTGTCGCCTTTTCCAAAATTGAAATTTTCAATTAGCTCAATATCATCTAATTGGGTGCCGCCATTGTAGCGGGCTGAATCCTTTTTGGCATAAAGCCAAATATGGCTCCAGGCCTGTGTGGGTGTAAAACAGGCCACTTCCGTTTTCCATCCACTGGTTGAAGCCCAAAACTGCATAATGTTTTGCTGCTGGAAACTGTTTGCAGGCCAAGTGCCAATTTGAAAACGACCTGGAAGGCCATCGTTGGGTGCAGCATCGGTAAAGTCAACAAAAGTTTCGGCAGGGCCATACTTATTCACTTTTAGGTGGTTAAGCGCCAATATGTATTGTTTGCCGGGTTGCAAAGTTGGAATGCCTTGCTGAAACCCTTCTGAATAACTAATGGGATTTGAGTTTACATACTCGTGTACCACCAGTAAATGAGACGGACTTGAAAGTGACTGTTTGTACCTGCCATGTGGGCTACCATGAGTTGATAGCCACGCACCATAATACTGGTTTGGCATTAAGGGGTTTATTGGATCTAAAACATAAGCATAATAAGCTGGCCCCATTCGCTTAGTGGGTGGCATACTGCAATAAGTGAGGTAAGGGTTGCTTATTAAGTTGCAAGGTGTTTGGTCGCTGCAATTTGATTGTGCATTTACCTTATTAAACAAGGTAAGAAATGCTAAGATCCAGATTATCTGTTTGCCCATATTTAAAATTTTGAGCGAACATGGGCTAAAAAAAAATAAAACAGGCGGCAGAATACAATACTGAGTAAGGTCATTTTTAGCTATATATAAAGCAAGAAATAACTAATTTGAGCAGTAATGGCCTATTTTCAAATACAAAAAGGAGTAAAAAGTAAGTTCAAAGCAGATTTTGGTAACAAAAAATTTTGCCTTTTACCATATTTAGGTGTCCAGCTATTAAGGGAATTAAAAGGGCTAGCGTTTGGATTCTTGATGTTTTTTTAAAGCACATAAATATGGTTGCGGCAGGCATGAAAAGCCTTAGGTAAGGTTGTTGAAATGAACTTTAAACCATTAGTTATAAACACGTTACCCTGCCCTGTTGCACAACTGGTTATAGCTGTTGTCTTAGTTAATTAGTGGTTTTAAGAATACCGCTTAACCAATATCAACACCGTTTACTCACTTTCGGCATTTTATGATGCAACCTATTGGCCAAATTGCGGTTAATACTAGCAGCAACAACAATAGCCATGTTCCAAAACCTAACGCCACAGCAACTAATTACTAGTTATGCTGCCAACAATACCGTTTTAATTAACGTGTGCGATAAGGCCATTTCGGCCAATTCACTTTCGTGGCCCATTCTTCATATTCCATATCAAGAAATTCCTGATAGAATTGCCGAAATACCTACTGATAAAGAAGTGGTATTCGTTTGCGAGAATGGTCAAGCCGCTGGCACCATTTCTACTTTCGTAAAAGGATATGCCTACCTAGCCAATACTTCGTATTTAGTAGGAAGCATAAAAGAGCTTCAAAGGGTTAAGAAAGCTGCTTAATTTTTTCGTTCTATACTTTTCTAGCGCGGACTATAATTCGGCGCTTCTTTGGTAATAACCACATCGTGCGGGTGACTTTCTCTTACTGCTGCTGGGGTTATTTTAATGAATTTTGCCTGTGGAAGCTGGCTTATTTCCCTGGCGCCACAATACCCCATTCCAGCTTTTAAACCTCCAGTATATTGGTACATTACTTCGGCCAAAGAGCCTTTGTAAGGTACTCTGCCAACAATTCCTTCTGGAACCAGTTTTTTAATTTCTTCTTCAGGATCTTGGAAATAACGGTCGCTAGAGCCTTCTTTCATGGCTTCAATAGAACCCATTCCGCGGTAGGTTTTGAACTTACGGCCTTCATAAATAACGGTTTCGCCCGGAGCTTCGTCAACACCAGCAAAAAGAGAACCTGCCATAATGCATGATGCACCTGCTACCAATGCCTTCACTATATCGCCAGTATATCTTATTCCACCGTCGGCCACAATCGGTATTCCCTTATCGTGCAGTACTTTATAGGCTTCCATAATAGCCGTTAGTTGTGGAACGCCAACACCAGCAATAACACGAGTGGTGCAAATTGAACCGGGGCCCACTCCAATTTTTACCGCATCGGCACCTGCTTCTGCAAGAGCCAAAGCACCTTCTGGGGTGGCTACATTTCCAGCAATAACATCAAGATTAGGGTAGGCGGCTTTTACTTTTTTAAGGCAGTCAATTACGCCTTTAGAGTGGCCATGAGCTGAGTCTAGTGCCACAACATCAACACCTGCATTTACCAATGCTTCAACACGGTCTAATACGTCGGGTGTAATGCCAAGTGCAGCCCCAACTCTAAGGCGGCCAAACTCATCTTTACAAGCATTTGGATGCTCGGTAAGTTTCTTAATGTCGCGGAAAGTGATAAGGCCAGTTAGCACACCATTTTCATCAACTACAGGCAGCTTCTCAATTTTGTTTTCTTGCAGAATTTTTTCAGCTTTTGAAAGGTCAATTCCTTTAGTGGCTGTTACCAAACGGTCTGATGTCATTACATCTCTAGTTGGTTTAGATATGTCTTTTTCAAAGCGCAAATCTCTGTTGGTAAGAATGCCTACAAGCCTGTTGCCATTGTCAACAATTGGAATTCCGCCAATTTTATGGTCTTTCATAATCTCGAGGGCTTCTCCAATGGTAGAATTTTCGCGCAGGGTTATGGGGTCTTGAATCATGCCGCTTTCAGACCGTTTTACCTTACGGATCATATCGGCCTGATTTTTAATTGACATGTTTTTATGAATAATGCCCAAACCACCTTCTCGTGCTATGGCAATGGCCATTTTATACTCGGTAACAGTGTCCATTGCTGCTGATACAATTGGCGCATTAATGGTAAGGTTTTTAGTAAGTTTTGTTTTTAGAGAAGTTTCTCTTGGAAGTACTTCTGAATAACCTGGTAGTATTAGAACATCGTCGTAGGTTAAACCTTCTTCTGCAAACTTATTTTCTGGAAATGCCATAGCAAATAGCGGAATGTTATTTGCCGCTCAAAGGTAAAGCCTTGAGAGTTGACCAACACAGAAAAAAACCTTTGCAAACGAAATTAGTTTTAAAAACAGGGGATTGGTTTAATCTTGAATAGACTCGAAATACTCTTTTACCCGCTCTTTGTAATAGTTATTTAGCTCGGTAGGCACTGCATTGAGTAGCTCAATTTCTTTCATTCGGGCCTTTTTGTAGGCTTCAAAAGCTTTTTTAGAGGGGTCGTTTATTTCTTGTGCGGTGTTAGATTCTCTTTCGTTGCTAAACTCTTGTTCGCGCTCTGCTTCTTCCGCTTCTAATAATCGGGTAACAATGTTGTGTTGTCTTTCAAGTAGCTCGTTGGTAATGCGTTTGTTCACCAAATCTTCTTCGTTTTTGTCCATGAGTTCTTGCAACTCTTGTAATTCTTTAGATGGTTTATCGCCGCCCGCTTCTTTAGATTCATTCATTTCTTGAATAGCTCTTCTAAGCGCTTGTTGCTGAGCGGCCATTTTTGCCAATTCTTTGCTTAAAGGGCGTTGGCCTTTGCCCATTTTCTCTTTCATTTCGCCAAGCTGCTTGCCAAGTTGCTCTTGCATTTGGCGCATATTGCCAAGCTGTTTGCTATTGCCCTGTTGCGGTTTTTGACCCTTGCCTTGTTGTTTTGGATTTTCGCATTGTTGCTGCCCAGGTTGTTGCTGTGCCATTTGCTGCTGCATTTGGTCCATTACTTCGCTTAGCATTACTGCTAGATTATTTACGTGGGTCATGGTGTGCTGCTGGTATTTTCTACTTTGTGGAATGTTACGAACCGACATGTTGTCTAATGTCTTTTCCATGTTGTAGTTCATCTCGTTTACTTCTTTGTTTATAAACGAGCTTATTTGAATTACACGCTTGGCTAGTGCTGTAAGTGAGTCTTCAATAATCTTTGCATCGTTTTGCAACTGAATTTGACGTTGTGCTATTTCTACAAATTTTGGATTGTAGCCATTTAGCTCTTTTAGCTCGTCAATAAGTTTTTCTTGCTCAAAAGAAAGGTGCATTAGGTTCTCCAATATTTGGCGAAGGCTTTGCAAATCTTCTTGCTGATTTTCTTGCTGCATTTGGCTTTGCATCTCTTGCATTTTCTCTTTAAGCTCTTTCATTTTTTCAGAAGCTTTTTTCTGACTTTGAGATGCTTTATTGCTTTTTTTCTTTTCGAGATTTTCTGAGCTTTCTTGCATGTTTTGTTCAATATCTTGCTGCTCTTGCTCAGTATTTTCCATTTTGTTGGGTTGCTCTAACTCACTGTTCTTTTTCTCAAGGTCGTCAATGTCTTTTTTTATGTCATCGAACTCACGGTTAAGGGCATCTTGTTGCTGTTTAAGTTGTTCTTCGTTTTGCTTGCCTTCTTCTGTTTTTTCGTTTAGTTCATTTTGTTTTTCTTCAAGTTCTTCAAGCTTTTCTATGGTTTCTTCAAGCTTTTGCTCAAGTTCTAGTTGTTTAAAATGTTCTAAAGCAATGTCTAGTTCTTTTTCGAGCTCTTCGTTGTTCATTTCCATTTCGTCCAACTCTTCTTGAACATCTTGCTGGTTTTCTTGCAACATTTTTTGAAGCTCTTCGTACATCTCCTTCATCTCTTCGGTCATCATTTTTTCGAAGAGTTCTTGCAGCAATTGGTGTTTCTCACGGATTTTTTCATCCATCTCATTAAACTCGTCTTGCTGCTTAATCATGTCTTTGTACTTCTCGTTCATTTTTTCGAGACGTTCTTCGAGCTTTTGCTGCTTTTCTAACAAATTAGAAAGGGCTTGTTTGTCTTCCCAATCCATTTGTTTTTTATTCATCATTCGATTACGTACATCTTCTAACTCTGTTTGAATTTTCTGCGCTTCTTTCATAAGCGCTTGCATATCATCTTTTATCTCGTTAGAGCTTTCAGCAACCATTTCGTTTATCTCTTTCTTGCTTGGTGCCTTAAGCGTAAATACTTGAGATTTTGATGATTTTTTACCGTTTACGCCGTCATTGTCCCACACTTCAAAATAGCACTCAAGCTCATCGCCAGATTCATAGCCCAGCTTGTTCAAATCCCAATAATGAAAGAAAGTTTGTAGCGATTTTGTACTTGTTGCAATAGATTGGCTGGCATATTGGCTCATTACTTTTTGTGGGTTTTCACTTTTAGTAATTCGGTACTTGAACTGTAAAAAGCTTATGCCATAATCATCAGAAATTCTACCCTGAAAGAAATAGGTTTTTAAAGAGGTTGAATCTTGTGCCATTTCAACGCTTATAGAAGGACGCGCATCTGGAACTACATTAATATCGTAGCGAATAGAATCGGCAGTTGTATGCTGGTTGCTGCTCTTAATAGTGTATGCTTGAGATTGGCTAAATGCTTTAGTAAGTTGAAATTCTGTTTCTGTTTTCCGTTTTGCTAAAGTGTTAGTGTCAGCAAAGCCAAAGGCAATTTCTTCGGTATTTTCTGTGTTGAATTTCCAGGTAATTATTGAGCCTTGTGGAATGGTAATATCGCCAATATTTTTAATGGTTTCTGGCTTTTTGCCTGTATATGAAGGATAATCGAGCACCACTTCAAAGCCTTTTAAAAATGGCCGTGGCAGTACTTCAATAGTGTAAGGAATAGATTCGAAACCAGCTGCGGAGAATTGAATTTGTTTGGTAGCGTCTATTTTCTTTATGCTGTATTTGAAATTGGTTTTGTTGTCAGCAGTCATTCGGTATTCGGTTCCATTAACAAACACAAAAACATTTTCTGGAACTACAGAACCCACTATGCTAAGGTCTATTTCAAAATCTTGGTGCATAAGCACACTCAGCTTTTGGTTGTTTAATTGAAATGTGAATGGCGCTTCTTTGGCAAACTCTTGGTTGTAGGAGATTATTCTGGCTGAGCTTTTTAGAACCACATCGGGCATTTTAATGAGTAAAACTGCCAAAACCACTAACGGAATAATGGCGTATTTTAAATACTTACGGTTCTTTTTAAGATCAATGGCCAAATTAAATGGCACAGGTTTTAGCTCACTTATTTTTTGGTTTATACTGGCTTCTATTAAAGTACTGCTGCCGCCAGTTTGGTTATTTTGAAGTTGAAGCGTATTTAGCAATTTATCGGCTACATTGCCAAAATGGTTGCCAATAATGGTTGCTGCTTGTTGGTGAGAAATAACTGAACCTATTTTAGCCAGTTTAAGGGCTGGAATAATAATCCAACTAGCTAGGGCCGAAAGCACTAGGATTAAATAGGCAAAGAACATAATGGTTCTTGCAGTAGTTGAGCTCTGGGCAAAATATTCTATGCTATTTACCAACAAAAAGCTAGCTACTAATAATGCAACAAACTGTATGCTGCCTTTAAGTATTCTGTTCCAGTAATACTTTCTAATAAAGGCGTCGAGCTTTTGAATTAGCAGGTTATAGTCGGTTGAATTGCTCAAAATAGGGTGCTGGTTTCGGCTGTAAACAAATGTATTGGAAACAACGTGGCCAAGCATAAAAAAAGTGTTAAGCATAAAACAAAAAGCCCACCATTAAGGCGGGCTTTTCATGAATTTGGAGGTTTTTATGTTATTTAGAAACTACCACTTTTTCGAGCAGTTGGAAATTGCTATTTACTATTCTTACATAGTATATGCCGCTACCAAGCTGCGAAAGGTCAATAGATTCATTAATGGTTTGGGTAATTCCGTTAGAAACGTTCATTACCACTTGTCCCATGGCATTTAGCACTGCTACATTGGTTTGTGCTGCATTTTCAAACTCAACATTTATGTTTAAAAGACCATTGGTTGGGTTTGGATAAATGTCGGCAACAAACTCAGTTTCGCTTATGCTAGATGTACTTTCGAGCACCCATACATCAAGCACATTCGATGCTTGGTTTCCTGATGGGTCTTCTACTTGAAACTCCACTTTATAAGCGCCTGCTGATGTAACATCTAAATCGCTGTTTATTATAGAAACGGTAAGTTCAGTTTCTCCATAGTAATTGTCAGTTGGCATTGCTCCGGCGTTGGTCATAGGGTCAAATGCTTGCCATCTGTTTATTACTACTGGGTTAGCAGTAAAGGTTAGCATTGGTGCTTCTCTATCAACCACTTTTATGTTTCTGCTCACAGTGGTGCTGTTTCCAGACTCATCTGTTACGGTGTATTCAATGATGTAGTCGCCAAGTTGAGTTGCAGCACCGTTGCCAAATGCGTTTACATATGTTCCACCTGTGGTTAGTGTAGTTCTTAGAGCACTTTTGCTTGAGTAATTGTCATCTAAGTCGGCATACTCAAGGTTATATTTACTAAATACATCAACCAAAACGGTGGTATCTGCACCATAGGCAAGTACAATTGAAGGGGCAGTTAAATCTAACACATATACAGTTCTGGTTAATTGCTCTGAAACGTTTCCGCTTCCATCAGTAGATGTATAAGTAAGCGTGTAAGAACCTAGCCTGTTAAGGTTAACTGTTCCGTCAACTCGGTAATTTAAACCAGTGTAGTAATTGTCAGTAATATCAATTCCGGCTTCGATGTAGCTTGTGTAGATTTCTACTGTATCTATGGCATTGCCAAGCAGTGTTACTGTTGGTGCTTCAGTATCTACCACGTTAATTGTGCGGGTAACTACTGTTTGGTTTCCTTCTTTATCAGTAACAGTATAGGTTAGGGTAGAGATACCTAGAGTAGAATCATTTATAGAACCGGTTACAACTACATTGGCGGTAATGTTTCCATCGCAATTGTCGGTAGCAGTAAAGCCGGGTTCGGTATAAGTATTAAAAACTTCAAGATCTAAAACGGCATTGCCATCTAGCGTAAGTACTGGGTTGGTAGCATCAGCCGTAACTGTAACGGTTCTTGTAGCTGAGCCTGTGTTACCAGCGGCATCTTTGGCTTCGTAAACAACAGTATAAGTGCCAGGAGTACTCATATCAACGCTGTTAGACACGGCATTTGCGCTTATATTTCCATCAACATTGTCAACCGCATAAGCTCCTAAATCGGTGAAGGTTGCACATTGTTCAAGGGTCATATTCGCCATTCCATTCAAGAAAACAACAGGCGCTTTTCTATCCTCGGTAATAATT
>JAGQWA010000669.1 GCA_020437725.1 Bacteroidota bacterium
TGGGGGCGGGGATGAAGGGAGGCGAACTGAACTGGGTTCTCACGGTTCTCGTCTGCGCCATTACCCTGTTGTTGCCGGCGGGGGTGCTGCTGGGGCGCGCCGTCTGCTCCCGGTTTCCGAGAGCGAAAGGTGTTTGAGGCTTTTCCGTTCCGAATTTCTTTCTGTCCGCACTGGCGGCACCACGTGCACCGCGGCACCCGACAGGAGCGCGACCTTCAAACCGCGGGACATTCGACTTCGGGGAAAATGGTACGATCGGGTGGGGTCGAACCACCGACCTCTGGATCCACAATCCAGCGCTCTAACCAGCTGAGCTACGATCGCACGCGGCAGGCGCCTCGGCGCCGCGACGGGCCGTAATTACGGGCAAACGGCGCGATTTTCAAGTGCCGATTGTCGGCATGCGGACAGTGTTCCTGAAACAAAAAAGGAAGGCCGGAGGGAGGATCCGGCCTTCCTGTTCGTGCAGTCCGGCGGGAGGAGGTACCGGCTGCCTACGCACCGTCGCCGAACATCGGACAGCGGCGACGAGAGATACGCTACATGTACTCAAAGCGGATGCGGGCAAGTTGGGGCATGCCCGCTCT
>JAGQWA010000670.1 GCA_020437725.1 Bacteroidota bacterium
GTCCAGCCAATCTCTCTGAAGACAGAGAGCGGAAGCTGCGCAAGCTCTATCCGCTGGGGCGCGGCGGTGAACCCCATGAAATCGCCACCGTGGTGCGCTTTCTGCTCTCGAACCAGGCCAGTTTCGTCACCGGTCATGCGCTGGTGGTGGATGGCGGATTGACTGCCCAGTTGCAAGACGCGGTGGTATTATCCGACGATTTTTAGGGCGTGGTGCGTGGTGCGTGTACCGGTTCAGGGGAGTGATGGGCAACAACGCCATTACGTAGTCATCGTTCAAAAATAACTTGTAGATTTAAACCTGTCAGGTCTTTGAGACCTGACAGGTTTGGTAGCCAACTTATTTCTGAACGTTTACGTAGGGCGATTTTCCCAAATCGCCGCTTGTTCGCAAACGAATGATCTCCACATATCTACCAGAAAAAGGCGGGTAAGGAGACCCGCCCTACGTAAAGCACATCGCCACCCAACCAGATACATAAACAGTTCACGCAACACGCAATACGTTTTGCTCACCCCTCAAAGTAGTCCTTCAACCGCGCCAACCCAGCTTGAATCTGCGGCACGTCAATTCCCGAATAGGCCA
>JAGQWA010000671.1 GCA_020437725.1 Bacteroidota bacterium
AATTGCGCCATCAACATGATTACCAAAATGGCCACCTTGTTGATAACAATTAAATAAGGGCAATAACAGTTGCTTAGGCAACACGGCCGAGACAAATAAAGGATTAGCCAATAATGCCTCTTTGACTTGTTGTGCCATGTGTTGCGCCATTGGCCAGTTTTGAGGCAGTTGTAAATTATGCTTAACTTTAGCCGCTTGTGCGCCAGCCGTGTTTGCCCCTGCTTGCCAAGGGGCGTTATGTAATTGCTGCCTAAGCTGTGTCACTTGCTGCTTGCTTAAGACTTGCGGTATGTGTAGTAACATAACAACCTCACCCTAACCCTCTCCTACAAGGAGATGGGATACCATCGTTATATAAAAAAGATAGATGCGCCCCCTGCACATAACAGCAGCGGTTCGCTCTCCCCGAGGGAGAGAGTTAGAGTGAGGGCAAATTAAAAACTAAACTCAGCACTGACCGCCGCCGACACCGGCGCACCCAAAGTCATACGCGCACCACTATTATTTAAGGTGCTAATGTATTTTTCATCAAAGGCGTTATACACATTCAAGCGCAAATTAGTATTTTTGCTAAGTTGATAAG
>JAGQWA010000672.1 GCA_020437725.1 Bacteroidota bacterium
CACATGGTGGTGTATTTCGGGTCGTTGGCCTGAATGATGGTCGGTTCAATGAAGTAACCTACGCTCTTGTCGTACTTACCACCTGCAATGATGGTCTGTCCGTCTTCACGGGCCTGATCAATGTATCCGGCAATTTTGTCAAATGCCTTCTCGTCAATCACTGCATTCACGAAGTTGGTGAAGTCTTCGGCAGGACCCATCTTGATGGATTCAAGATCGGCAATGCAAAAGTCTTTGACCTCATTCCAAATGTTGGAAGGAATGTAGCATCGCGAAGCGGCTGAACATTTCTGCCCTTGGAATTCGAATGCACCGCGGATCATGGCCGTTGCCACTTCTTTGGCATTGGAAGATGGGTGTGCGATAATGAAATCCTTTCCGCCCGTTTCGCCTACAATTCTTGGGTAGCTCTTGTAGTTGTGAATGTTCTCGCCAATGGTTTTCCAGATGTTCTGGAATACGCCCGTGGAACCTGTAAAGTGGATTCCCGCAAAATCAGGGTGTTTGAAGATAACGTCTCCAGCTACTGGTCCACGTACATAAACCAAGTTGATAACGCCATCTGGCAGTCCAGCCTCTT
>JAGQWA010000673.1 GCA_020437725.1 Bacteroidota bacterium
AGTATGCACAGGAAAGGCATCAGTTTGACCAGCCCATTTTTAAATTTCAGGCCATTGCCTTTAAACTTGCAGAAATGGCTACCCGAATTTCTGCAGGCGAACTACTCACCTTTCGGGCGGCAGAATTGCTCAGTCAAGGGAAAGAAGTTACAAAAGCCTCTGCCATGGCCAAACTCTACACCAGCGAAACGGCGGTATGGACAGCCAACGAAGCGGTTCAGATTTTTGGTGGATATGGATACATTAAAGATTTCCCGGTTGAAAAATATTACCGCGATGCTAAGTTATGTACCATTGGCGAAGGAACTTCAGAAATTCAGCGGGTCGTTATTGCCAGATCTGTTCTCCGATAAGTCGAGGATTTTTCCTGAAAGAATTCTGATTCCCATTTCAAGAGAATATTTAGCCTAAATTTGATGCAGAGAAAGGATAATTTTTTGTATTTCTTTTACCCATTTTGTAGATGATTGCGTAAAAGGGAAGATAATTATTTTAGCATGGGGAGATTTTTTACTAATTTTTTCATCAAATCTTTTACGGTAGCTTGCGTACACCTAACTTTATTAGTATTTTTGCTA
>JAGQWA010000674.1 GCA_020437725.1 Bacteroidota bacterium
GATCTTTGAATTGTGGAATATGACTTTCCATTGCTGTAATATGATTAATAAATTCGTGCATATTATTGGATGCAATCAAAATATCACCAACAACTTCTTGATCTCCTTTGCGAATTTTTTCCAAGAATTTATCAACCAATTCTTTTTGATAAGTTTGCTTGTAAATAAGCGAAAGAAAATCAGCAGTCATTTCATTGTTTCTCATGGCTTCTTTAAATGCAATTTCTACTCGTCCAATGAGGTTGTTCATATTGTGACGAAATGAAAATCTTTCAATTTTTCTTTTGAGAATTTCACGTTCCCATTTTGTTTTAAATTCTTCACCTTCCCTTAAGTTTTTGAGATCTTCTAATTTTTTCCAGCCCATCATACCATTAGAACAAACTTGACGATAAGCGTAAAAATTGAGAACACCTTTATAATTAATTGAAGTGTAATCGAACTTCAGCGATGTTCTACCATCAAAGCCATTAGTAAATCCAAAGCTGAATTCATATTTAGAATCATCCTCTGCTACTGCAATTTCATTTTCTACAGAAGTAAATACCATACGATTATAGCATTTATTCCATTGACG
>JAGQWA010000675.1 GCA_020437725.1 Bacteroidota bacterium
AAAAATCACTTTCTAAAACTCTGGCAGAAAAATCGGCTTTGCCTTTTATAGCATAATATTTTTTAGCGGCTACTGTATTTTGCAGCATTATTTTCCCGTTTTTATCATCGGCATTAGCTAATGCAAAAGCTGTTTTAGGTAAATTGTCAAACAAAGCTTTTTTAGCTAACAAATACTCTTTAAAAGTTTTGTGATAATCTAAATGGTCGTGTGTTAAATTAGTAAAAACAGCTCCTGCTAATTGCAAACCAAACATTCTATTTTGATGAATAGCGTGCGAGCTGGCTTCCATAAAACAATAGGAGCAACCTGCTGCTACCATTTCTGCTAAAAGTGCATTTATGGCTACGGCATTAGGTGTGGTATGTGTAGCTTTTACTACTTTGTCTATTATTTTATTTTCTACAGTAGAAAGCAAACCACAAGCATAACCCATTTTTGTAAACAACTGATATAACAATGTGGCTACCGATGTTTTGCCATTAGTACCCGTTATGGCCACTAACTGCATTTTTGACGATGGATTGTCGTAAAAATTGGAAGAAATTACTCCTAACGCTTCA
>JAGQWA010000676.1 GCA_020437725.1 Bacteroidota bacterium
AGTCCAATTGTATTAGGTCTGTCTTTTTTACGCTGTGCGAAAATGCCAATCGAAGGATAACTTGGATTACCACGTGGATGCCCCGAAAAAATAATGTTTTGCTCTTTTACTTTGTCCAAATAGTAGATTATTTCTAAATGTGAGAAGTCGGATATGTTGTCAAATGCTTCTTTCGGAATATGGCTGGAAAGTTCAATTTCAGCAATAATTGTTTCCCAATCATCATCTGTTGGTTCCGTCCGTGAGTTCTTAACTGTTGCTATTGATTGTAATTTTATTTCCATTTATCATTTTTTGTAATGACCGCCAACGGTTTGCAAGCATGAAATGTAGGGCTTTTCGGAGCGATTTTCTTTCCACCGGAAAGAAAAGTGGCTGCGAGAAGCGAACTGCGGATGACCACAGAACCGCCCTATATTTTATGCTTGCTGTTATAGGCCGTTTTTTTTTCAATTTTCGAGTTAGCTTGGTCAACCAAATTTTTTATCTTCTCTACATTTCCTTTTAAGTCCACGTCAACCCGTTTACCTGATTTATAGTAAACTATTAGTTCGTCTGTCC
>JAGQWA010000677.1 GCA_020437725.1 Bacteroidota bacterium
TTGACGCTCAGCTTGTTGAATTACGTACATTTGCCCGAGAACAGGGGTTAGAAATAGTTGAGGAGTTTATCGAAAAACAATCAGCCAAGACACTTGGTCGACCTATCTTTGGGCAAATGCTCTCGCGTATCGAGCAGGGTGAGGCTTCGGGTATAGTCTCATGGGCGCCAGACCGTTTAGCGCGCAACTCAGTTGATGGTGGGCAGGTTATTCACCTCCTCGACACCGGCGTCCTTGCGAGCCTCAAGTTCCCAACCTTCTGGTGTGACAACACCTCACAAGGAAAGTTCATGCTATCGATGGCATTTGGGCAAAGCAAATACTATGTTGATTCTCTTTCCGAAAATACGAAACGTGGGCTCAGGCAAAAAGTCCGCTTGGGACACTGCCCGAGCAAAGCACCGATTGGATATATAAATGACGTTCGTACCAAGACTATTGTTCTAGACCGCAAGCGAGCAAAAGTGATAAAACGAGCGTTTGAGCTGTACGCGAGAGGAGATCAGCGACTCGAAGACATCGCGGACTTTTTTGCCACGCACCACGTTACCACT
>JAGQWA010000678.1 GCA_020437725.1 Bacteroidota bacterium
TCGAACACCATACTGTCCCTACACCATGAGGCACTGCAAGGTTATTGATATTGCTGTAATTAAGTGGGTTAATCGATAAATCGTAGGAATAGGGATAAGGTCTGATCCCCCTCCCATCGGTATTTTCCCTGGAAAGCCACGTTCCCACACCTCTTTTGTCCTGCGGTTGGGCAACATTCCAGTCGGTGGTAAATAGCAACCCAAAATAATCGCTCCAGCCTTCGCCCATTTGCTCCTCATTTTCGAGGCAAGAGGTTGCTGCCGCTCCACCGGTAAGCCGTATGGATACGCCGTGACCGTATTCATGGGTGATGATCAGATTATCCAGACTGGAATCCAGGTATTTGTTTTCTGCACCTTTGGATATATTCGCCTGGATGGTATCCCCTGCTAAAAGAGCATTTACGAGATTGAGGCCGTCGTAGCGGGAAATCATTACAGCAGGGATGGTAATCCGGCTATCGCTGCCGCCCATCACAATGGGCTCATTGGATTCATTATTGAATACAATTACGGCAATGGCTCCCAGCTCCTGGGCCCGCAAGACTTT
>JAGQWA010000067.1 GCA_020437725.1 Bacteroidota bacterium
TAGAGCCTTGCACCATATGGTTATCTATCCAATGGTAATTTCCGCCACGTGGTTTATCCATTAATAAAAAATGGTATTTAAAGCCATTTTCTGCAAGCCATTTTTCGGTAATGGCCTTATGCGCTTTTGATTCTCTGCTGGTAAAAAATGTAATAATATGGCCTTCGTCATACCAGCCATTAATTACATCGGCAGCACCATTAAATGCTGTAGCGGTTACCATTCTTTCGGGTTCTTCATTGGGCACATCATCGCAAATGGTGCCGTCAATATCAATCATTATATTTTGTTTGCCTTGTGGTAAAACTGGGCTTACGGCCAAATTATTACTTGAGGTATTGACCAGTTCTTTTGATTGTAAATTACTCATCGTTGTTTTTGCCTTGAGATAAATTCTTTTCAATAATATCCTTTCCTAGATCAAAACGAATAGATATAATGTGTGAATAAGGTACCACACTTTGATTTGATAAATCTGAAAATGCATAATCAACGGTAAGAGCTGATATTTTTAAACCCAACCCGGCATTTGGTTGTACCGACATTCTTTCTGTGTTACCATTTGGATCGAAGTAGGTTTGTGTTTGAACATTACCAAGGCCTGCTCTTGCAAATAGCACGTTTCTAAATCCTATTTCTAAACCAAGACTGGGGTCAATATTTACAATGTTTGATGAGATGAATGAATTCTGCTGAAAGCCAAAATAATTGATGAGATTTAGTTCTGTGTTTAATGAAAAGCTTGAGCCAATATTGGTTTTAAAAGCACCACCTAACACCAATCTTGGCAGCGTAACTTCAATAGAGTTTTCAGGAATCTCATTACCAGTTGCTAAGAAAACATCTTTCTCAGCATCGTTTAATGAAAAGTTCCATGCATTCCATGTTGATGTAATATCCTTACCCATTGCAGCTAGTGTAAACTTGCCCAAATCGTATTGAATTCCTGCATCTAAACCAAAACCCCAAGCTTCGGCAAATGGCCCCACATTTCTGTAGATAATTTTTGAACTTCCACCAAGGCGCAGTTTGCCAATTGTTCTTCCATACGAAAGAAATACAGCATAATCGGCTACTGCAAAAGAAGACACTTGGTTAAAATCTATGGTTCCATCGGGCTGCACCAAGAAAATGGTATTTGGAATATCATCTACCCCTAAACGAACCACGCCAACGCCAAATGCAGCACTGTCTTTTAGTTTAAAGGCAATTCCGCCAAAGTCATAATTTGCCGCACCCTGAAAATACTCAGTGTGGTTTAAACCTAACTGAATATCTGAACCGACTCTTGCCAAACCCGCTGGATTCCAGAAAATGCTATAAACATCATCAGTTCCAGAAACCAAAGAATTGGCCATGCCTTGCGCTCTGGCTCCTGCTCCAATATTTAAAAAGTCGTTTGAATAAACCCTTGCTTGTGGCGATTGTGCAAATGCCATATCTGCCAAAAACAACAAGCAAATGCTAAATAGGCTGGTTGCGAATTTCATGAAAGATATTCTCATAATCGTTTTGAATAGTGCTATCTAAAGCCGTTACAAATATATTGAGTTCGTTTTCTGAAGTAAATTCTAATTCAGGATGCCGCACTCTTTGAAACAACCGATTTAACGCATAAATGTATTGTTCATTATTGGCATACTGAAACACGTATCGGTATTTGATAAAAGATTCAACGAAATTTTCAAGTTTATCCACTGTGGCACCGTCAATGTTTAAATAGTTCAACCAGCTTCTTTCAAATTTTTCAATTGAACCATACATATTGTGGCAAAGCGTTTCGTTTTGCAGAACCAAAGCCCTATCAAGCAAAAGCTCGAGAATAACATGGGTCATAAAAAAAGGCCTGTATGGCTTCTCTACAAAATCAAAATCAATTAGAACCTTTTTTATGAGCTCATTTTTTTGAATAAAAAATTTTGAGCTATGCCAATAATCATCTGCCCGCAAATGCAGCTTTATGCCTTTAACTACTTCAGTTTCTCTAGCACCTTCTAATAGATGGTGCATTTTCAATTTTCTATTTACAATTCCCAAAAAATCAGGTAGTAACAACCCAAAATTTTGTTGGTGATTTTGGCTGCCATCGGTTTTATAATGCGATAAAAAATTCAATGATTTTTGGGTTGAAGTTTTGGTTTGGATTATTGAACGCCAAGGTTCTATAATGGTTTAATAATTGGGCTACTTTTGCCGCCAAATTAAGCCCAAATGACCTTTATAGAAGAATTGAAATTGCGCGGATTGCTTCAAGATATGATTCCGGGAACAGAAGAATTCATAGAAAACAATGAAGTAAAGGGATATATTGGCTACGACCCAACAGCGCCATCTCTAACCATTGGCAATTTGGTTACAATAATGATGCTGGTGCATTTGCAACGACATGGAAAAACCCCAGTTGTACTATTTGGTGGTGCAACCGGTCGTGTGGGCGACCCTTCAGGTAAAGACGCTGAACGAAAACTTTTGCCCGAAGATGTTATTGAAGCCAACCTTGCCAACCAAGTTGGTCAGTTTAAAAGGCTTTTGAATTTTGAAGATGGCCATAACAAAGCCATTACTGTAAACAACTACGACTGGTTTAAAAACATAGGTTTTATTGAGTTTTTGCGCGATGCAGGTAAGCATCTCACCATTAATTATATGATGAGCAAAGAGTCGGTTAAACGAAGAATTGAAACCGGCCTATCTTTTACTGAGTTCTCTTACCAACTATTACAGGGTTATGATTTTTACCATTTATATGAGAATCACGGAGTAAATCTTCAACTTGGCGGAAGCGACCAATGGGGAAATATTACCACTGGAACCGAGCTAGTTCGCCGCAAAAGTGGTGGCGAAGTATATGCGGCAGTTTGCCCATTGCTTACCAAAGCTGATGGCTCTAAGTTTGGCAAATCTGAAGGTGGAAATGTTTGGCTCGACCCTAAAATGACATCGCCTTACAAGTTTTACCAGTTCTTTATGAACGCTGCTGATGCTGACGTTGAAAAAATGCTTAAAATTTTCTCGCTTAGGCCAATTGAAGAAATTCTTGAGATTATAGAACAGCATAATGCCGATCCGGGCAGACGTTATGGCCAAAAAATACTGGCAGAAGATGCTACCATTTTGGTTCATGGCGAAGAAGAACTTCAAAAAGCCCAAGATGCTACAAGCCTATTATTTGGAAAAGGCACAGCCGAAACTTTAATGAAGCTTGATGAAGAAACGCTTCTCAGCATTTTTGATGGGGTTCCAACCTTTCATATCTCAAAAACTGAGTTAAGCGCTGGAATAAACATTATTGAACTTTTGGCCACCAACACCAGCATATTATCATCAAAAGGCGAAGCACGCCGAGAAATTAAAGGAAACGCCATTTCAATAAACAAAACCAAGGTTACTAAAGAAGATCACCAAGTAACAAATGCCGATTTGCTTAACAACAAATACATGCTGGTTCAAAAAGGAAAGAAAAATTACAACTTGCTAATTGCTGAGTAGTTCTGCAACATTTTAGTATATTACCAGTTAATTAAAAAACCTTCTTCCCTACTTTGACCAAACCCTTGCATTTTGTTATGGCAATGCTGTTGCTTTTAGCAACTCCCAATTTGTATGCCCAGAAAAAAAGCAAGGCCGATAAATACTATCAAAAAGCCTACATGGCTTTTGGTTATAGAGAATACAGCACAGTTTTTAGCAATTTAGATAAGGCACTTTCAAAAGACAGCAACCACGTAAAAAGTCTTCAACTTTATTGCGATGCACATTATAGTATTAAAAATGTTAGCGAAACGGTTTGGGGCTACAAACGAATTCTAGCAATTGAACCTCATAATACACGCGCTTTAATAGATCTTGGAATTATTTACCTGCGCGAAGGCATGTACTCACAAGCCTTAAGCCATATTGAAAGGGTTCAAACCGTTAAAGATCACATACCTGCCAGACTGCATGAGCAAATAGAAACGATGCATGCCAAGGCGCAGTTCTGTATGCAAATGGTTGAAAATCCCATACCAATAATAAAGAAACCGCTTCCTGCCACCATCAATTCTCCAAGCGATGAGTACTGGCCTTATGTAACAGCCGATGGAAAGAACCTTTATTTCACCAGAACAGACTATTTAAACAAGCTATTGGAAGCCGAAGGGTATTTAGAAGAAAACATCTATGTAAGCAAGAAAGTAAACGGCGCCTGGAAGCAAGCTCAAAAATTACCCGATGTGGTAAATACAGTTGAAAATGAAGGGGCTCAAATTGTTACACAAGATGGCAAGTGCATGTATTTCACCGCTTGTAATCAAAATCCTTATCAAAGCGATTGCAACATTTATGTAACCTACTTTAGAAATAGCAATTGGACCAAACCACAAGAACTTCCTGCACCTGTTAATTCACCTTATAAAGAAACCCAACCCTCTATTTCTTTTGATGGGCGGTACTTGTTCTTTACCAGCAATCGCCCAGGTGGCCAGGGCGGCATGGACATTTGGGTTTCAAGATTGAATGAAGATTCTGTTTGGTCCAAACCCCTTAATCTTGGCAAACGCATTAATACGCCTAAAACCGAAGAGTCGCCTTTTATTCATGTTGACAATAACACGCTTTATTTTTCATCAAACGGTCATCCTGGCCTTGGAGATGGTGATTTATTCATGGTGAAATTGAACGACACTTTAATGCCTGTTAATATGGGCTACCCGATAAACGACCATAGAAAACAGCTTGGAATAATGGTGAGCGCAGATGGCAAAACAGGCTATTATTCTTCGGTTAACACATCGCCCACTGATACACCTAGTTTGGACATTCACGAATTTGAAATGCCCCCAATTTTTGCTACCGACCCTATTTGCTATTTAGACTTACAGGTAATGAATGAACACTCCATTGGCGTTATTGCCGAAATACAAGTAATTAATTCTGAAACGGGTTTTGAAATTAGTAAGCTTAAAACCGATCAAAATGGCAATATTGGCATTGCACTTCCAAACGGAAAAAACTACCAATTAGTAATTAATAAAAAAGGGTATTTGGTAGAATACGCTGCTAGCAATTGCGAGCTTTCTGGAGTAAAACAAACCATAAAACTAACCCCAATTGGAACTAATAAAACCTTTGTTTTAAGCCATATTTATTTTGATTTTGACCAAGCCACTTTGCAAAAAGGTTCATATACTTCAATAAGTCAACTGGCTAAGTTTATGGCCCAAAACCCCGATGTGGTAATTGAAATTGGTGGCCACACAGATAGCTTGGGTACCGATTCATTAAACTTAAAACTCTCTTTAGAAAGAGCTAAATCTGTAAAGCAGGCTTTGCTTAAACGCGCAGAACTATGGGAGATTAAATCAGCTCAAATAAAGGTAAAGGGTTATGGCGAAAAACAGCCTTTGGCTACAAATGCCACAGAAAAAGGCCGGGCACTAAACCGAAGAACTGAAATTAAAGTGCTTTCTACAGGAAAAAATGATTTGAACGAACCTTAATTCAAGACTGGTGGGAAACTGAGTACAAAATGTGGTATTCTTACTTGAAACTCCATACTGTCAATTAAGCGTTGAAAGTGATAAAAGCCATGCATAGCACCAACGGGCGATTGCAAATGGCAACCTGAAACATAGGTAAAACTTTCGCCTGGCTCTAACACCGGTTGCTCGCCAACTACACCTTCACCTTGCACTTGATGTTGTCTGCCACAAGAATCGAAAATAAACCAATGCCGACGCATTAATTTAATGGGCTCGTCGCTTTGATTGGAAATGGTAATTTGATAAGCATGAACAAAGAAATCTAACTCTGGTTCAGATGCATCACCATTGTACCAGTTCTTAACATCAACCCTTATTTGTTTGGTTATTGACTGTAACACGGGCTAAATGTAATTAATGAAAAGTTTAATGGCACTAAAAACTGATGAAAGTTAATAATGTTTGGGTGAAATGATTCGACTAATACCAAAGGTGAAAAGTGAAAGCCCTAAGCGATTAAACATTGTAAATTTAAATTTCAACATTAACACCTTTAAGCCAAATGGTTAATACTGCTATTAACTTGTATTCAATTTCAACGATTGAATAGTGACTTTAATCGAAAATTATATCAACTTAAGTTATTTAATAATAAAATGAACTCCAAACAACTAAATACATGGTAACATGAAACAAGTTATTCTTTGTCTAATTGCAACTTTTACTGTTTTTATCAGTAAGTCTCAAACACTTGTAAATAAAGAGTTTGAGTTAAGTTTTGGTAACCTTGATCCACTTGCACCAATCTGTAAAACTATAGATGATGGCAGTGGCATTGTAATAATAACACAAGATTTTGCCACTGGCCAGGCCAGGAACCTTCTGGTAACCAAATACAACTACAGTGGTACTCATCAATGGTCGTACACTAAAAATGGCAGCGCCAATGATGAAGATTACGGAATAAATATTTTGTACGACCAAGGCTTCTATTATATATGTGGTGCAGTGAAAAATATTGGAACTGAATACGACTTATTTGTGGCCAAATTAAACTCAAGTGGCCAATCTGTTTGGACTTATGAGTATAACCAGGATATGAGCAACAACGATGTGCCAGTTGAAATGTGCTTGCACGCTGGGAATGTTTATATAACCGGCGTTAGTGAAATGCCTGATGGTAATAGAGATATGTTAACCATAGCTGTAAGTGGAAGTTCTGGTACTTTAGTATGGGGCGACATTTACGATAACCTAGCAAACTATGATAAAGGCCTGCAAATACATTATTACAATAATAAAATCCAAGTTAAAGGAGTCTCAACTAATAGTAACGGATATCAAAAGATTGTATCCATAAATTTTGACCCAGGAATGGGTGGTGCCAGCAATCTCAAAGTAAGTAATTTAGGTTACGACTCTTTGCAACTGGTTGATTACGCCTTCGACAATGGCACGTGGTACGCCGTGGGCAGCATGGTTAAAAACCAAAGGCAAATGGGATTGGTAGTAAAGTTTGATGATACCTTGGCTAATAATTGGAGCGATACGCTAAAAAGTATTGGTGAAAGAAGTTATGCAACATCAATAGGTCTTGACAAAATTGATCGATTGCATGTACTATTTAATCTCGACTCTTCTCAAAGCAATTTGGGCTCTATAATTCAATACAATATTTACCAGGCTGACACTTTAGATACCGCCGCGGTAACAGATAGTTTGTTCTTAGGAATTCATCAAAGGCAAAGGATATTTTGTAGGGATAACTTAATACATATTGCAAGTTACATGGGCGCTGAAAATAATGTCAGATTAACGCACTCCATGCACAATGAATTCATTAATCGTGAAATAAGCCCTGGAGATTCAGTAAATCATTTTGAACTACTTAATGTTTTAGAATTTGATAAAGACACTGTATTGTTCATTTACCATCAATACGACAGTGCATCATCTGAACTAATTCTAAAAAAGTTATCGTTTTATGACCGACTCGCAAATCTTATTGTAGATACAATAAACGGCGATTATTTCGATAGACAACAAATATGGAGATTTAGAGCAAATGCTTTAGATAGTATATTTATAGACAATCATAATAAGAAATTTGACAGACTTTCAAACGTGCTAACTCAAGACGCTTGGGATACCTTTAATTATTATATCAAAGAGCTTTTAAATCTTGACTCGGTAATGGTAAAAAAAGTCTATCATGGAACGGAAAGATATTACACCTATGACACATCTTACTATGGAGATACTTTTGCAGTGCCCACTATTTGGTGCACTATGGTATTATTCTACCCAAAATCTATAGCCAGGGACACCATGGCTTTATTAGTTGATTCTCAACTAACCAATTATGTAGATTACGTTGAAGACATACTTCCAATTAAACTATATTCTTGGCCAGATGACCCAGATCTAGACTACCAAGACGAATTCCACAATAGCAATAGCTTTGAAACAGATATTCATATAAACTTAAAAAAAGCATGGACAATAGAAACGGGAAGCCATGAAACTAGAATTGGCGTTTTCGACAGTGGTATAAACTTTTCTCATCCCGACTTTTGCAAAATAGACTATAGAACCATTTCACGAACATCCCAAATGTCTGAATGCAAAAAGCCGAAAAACAATGTAATTAAAGGTTATGCTTTACAAGATGGCACGGAATACATGTCGAAAGCTGACCCACTAAGTAAGGATAATGATGCAAAACCGAAGTGTATGAATAAATGCACCGTTGGTGGACACGGAACACCTGTTGCAGGCATTATTGGAGCTTACAGAAATAATGGCAAATTCGTATCTGGAATTGCCGGCGGTGATTTTAAAAACAATCAAAGAGGTGTTAAGATATACTCTTTTAAAATATTGTGGACCAAAGAAAAACCAGGCCGTAAAGGAACTGAGAATTGGCTTCATGAAATTGCGACCAACGATGAATTGGCGGATGCCCTTAGAAAAACTCATACAAAAGTATATTCTGGTGAACCAGATCGCCAGCTACATTTTATTAATCATAGTTGGGGTTATCTGAAGGGCGCAAAAACTAAAAACCTTCAAACAGTGCGAGAAGCCTTTCAACTTGCCAATAAAAAGGGCATTATGCATATTTGTGCTGCTGGTAACCTCGATGCGAATGATAAGGGAACTATAAAATATTGGGATTACTTAGATAAGATAAACGAACCTTCAACCTTTTATGACCATGGAATATTAAGAGTTGGGGCATTTCAAAAAGAGGCAGGGGGTGATTTAGTGCGTACCTATTATTCAAAATATGGACCCCATCTGGATATAGTGGCCCCGGCTGGAAAAAGTGACGTTTTTGTACTCGAGGATTTTTTCAGAGAAGTTCCGGAAGATATAAACCCCCCAGATTATACAAGCCCAGGTTTTTCTGGCACATCAGCGGCTGCCCCTATGGCAACAGGTGTAGCCGCCCTTATACACTCCTACCACCAAAGGCACAAGTTTGGTAGCGAATATCTTTACCCTGAAGATATTGAGTGGATATTGCAACAGTCTGCTCAAGATTTAGATTATCAAAATTATGAGTACGTAGAAGATAACGAAGTAATATACACTGAAACAGCTGGCTCTGGATACGACCAATATACCGGCCACGGTAAACTAAACGCCTACAAAGCATTGCAACTTATAAGAAAGCCTAATTTTCAAATAATTCATTATGAGCACGTTACTAAGGGTAAAAGCGATTATTCTGGCCTAAGCCTGGTATATGAAGGCAAGGTAGAAATGAGCGAGTATTATAAGGGCCTTAAAAAAGGCAAGAAATACAAAGGCAAAGTATATAAATACACTAAATATGTTAATGGCCAATGGCCGGCTGATATTACAGACCGTTATGGCACCAGTAGTTACGAGTTTGTGCATGCCGACCAAAGCAATTTTGTTAACCTTGATGGTTTTTGGACCATTAAGACCAAAAGCCCCATGTGGTGGTTTGACGAAAATGCCAAAACCATTGATCCTTTTACTGGACCGCGATTTATTAGAAACTCTGCTAACAAAGAAGTTTGGTATTTTATTGATGGCAATGGCGATAAAGTAGTACAGGCTCAACTGCAAGGCTACTTTTTAAGATGCGAAAATGGAGATTGGTTTCCTTACGATCCTACTAACGAAGACAATTACCGCAGGCTCACTTTCTCTGTATTGTTTAACAGAACTGGTTTTGGGCTTAACAACCCAGATTATACCCAACAAGACTTTTTACTTTACCCCAACCCCACAAGTGATATACTAATTGTGGCTGGTTTGGTAGACTATGAACCTACACTATTAGAAATTGTTAATTTACAAGGGCAAATAGTGTATACCATGAGACCCAAAGAATTTAGAGAAGAGTATTTGATTAATGTTAGTGGACTTAGTGTGGGGGTTTATTGTTTAAGATGGCACCAAAAAAACGCAGTAATCACAAAAAGGTTTATTAAGCAATGATTAAGTTAACATTATGTCTCATAATTGTCGTAACCATAAGTTCCTGTTACGAAGACAGTTCTGCAGGCAACTGTATGAGAGAAGAACGCTTTGACGGTGTTAATGATTGCCGAAAGATCAATTCAGAGCTGCCTCATGTTGATGACATGACTGTTCCAGGAAAATACTTTCCAACCTTCAAGGGAAATGGTTCAGCAGACCTAGTCTATATTAAAGTTTCAGACAATTCACAACATTTAATTAGATTCAATGCCAATTCAGGACAACACAATGTGCTCCTTGAAGGTAAGAACCTAGGCAAGCCTTATTATGGAGCAAGCGGTTGGGTTTCATTGATAGGCAATAGTCGAGGAACCGGCTGTCTATTTATACATGAGACAGGAGATTCCACGTTTGAATGGGTGGTGAATGGATATTTTGAGCAAGGACTTGAATGGAACGCTGATGGCACTAAGTTTTATACAAGATATACGGATAACGAGGTGTCAGATAGGAAATACAATTTAGTAGTAGACTTTCCAGATTTAGACACTCAAGTAATGACCTACTCTGGGTTAAGCGGTGGAATCCAACCACCAATTTGGTCTGTATCTAATCCAAACCTGCTGTATGTAATTAACAATAAGGTTTTATATGAATTTAATATCACTAAAGATCTACAAAAACCGTCTGAAAAATTGCTTACTTTGAAAGACTACAACTACACATGGGCGAGATTAGGTTGGGATTTCAAAATTGACAAACAACGAATGTTCGGCTATGAAATTCCAGCTTTTGGAATTTGCAGGATTAATCTGGAGTCTGGCGAAGAGGTTAGGCTAAGAAAAAACTGCGAAAGTCGAATCTATTATGATTTTGATATTATTCCCAACAACGACGGTCTCCTAGTAGCTTGCCAAAAAGCACAATTTGCGGGTGATGGAAGGACCGTGGATTTTACCAGAGACTTTTACTTTATGGGACTTGATGGCTGTGATGAAAGACCTTATTTCGATTAAAATTAAAGTACTTCCTATTTGTTTTTTAGTTGCTCTTTCGTCATGCTACAAAGACAGTAGTTCAGGAGATTGCGCAAGAGAAGAAAGGTTTGATGGAATTAATGATTGCAGGAATATTAAAGGAGATCTATCCGATCCGTTTAAAATAAATGGATACGGAAAATTTACACCGTGTTTCAAAGGAGGTGATGCCAATCAAATGGTTTATATAGAAAGTACTCCTGAAACGAGAACTCTTGTTCATTACAATAGAACAAATGGCGAAAAAAAAGAATTGTTTAGGGCATCTAGCTTAGGTAAACCGTATTATGGTGCCAGTGGTTGGATTTCTGTAATTGGAAATAGCAAAGGAAGTGGTTGTACATTCATTCACGAATCGGGTGATTCAACTTTTGAGTGGATTTTGACAGGTGCCGCCTTGCAAAAAGGACTATACTGGAACGCCAACGGTACGTTATTTTTTACTAGGCGCTACCGTTCTGAACAGAATGACTTTAGATATTTCGTTGTAAGCTTCCCTTCTTTAGAAATGGAACCTGTAACATTTGACTTTGGACCGGCAGGACCCAAGACTGT
>JAGQWA010000679.1 GCA_020437725.1 Bacteroidota bacterium
TGCCCATTCGGGGCGGCGCCGATCAAGTGCTGCTGCGCGGTCACCTGCTGGTGAACAGCGGCGCCTGGACCGGTCAGCGCGGGGCAGGTCAGTTCTTGCACCGCAGCGCCCACGCCGCAATTTTATGAAGATGAGCAGGTGAGGGCGTAACAAGGCGACTTCGACAGGCCCAGTCACCTTATATCAGTCACCTTATATCAGTCACCTTGTAAACGTTCAGAAATAAGTTGGCTACCAAACCTGTCAAGTCTTTGAGACCTGACAGGTTTAAATCCACAAGTTATTTTTGAACAATGACTTTGTAACCTTGTCACGCCCTCACCTGGTTACCCAGCAAACCCACCACAAAATACCAACTGATGAAACAACTCCGCCAAATTATCTCCATTCTCATCCTCTTGCTCCTCCTGGCTGTGGTGTGGGAGGGAATCAAGTGGATCGGTGGCGATCCGTGGCGGGTGGAGAACAATCCGTTTGGCATTGAACACAATCCGCCTTTGCGCTTTAAAGTAGCCTCCGATCTGAATCTACCGCACCTATGGGACATA
>JAGQWA010000680.1 GCA_020437725.1 Bacteroidota bacterium
CTCTTCCCTGTTTGCGTGTGCCGGTCCGCCTGTGCGGCCCGGTTCGTTTGGGGCAACATACCTCGCGAAAGTCCGCAGCGCAAATTTGATGAACAGCAAATGGTAGACAGCAAGAAGCAAGTTCCTAACAAGCTTCAAAATCCAAAACCCAAGATCCTGAAGCCGTTCTCTGTGGCCTCTGTGATCTCTGTGGTGAAAGCCGTTAATCCGCAATCCGAAATCCGCAATCCGCAATGGATTTAAAGGTGTGGTATCCTATGAGGTGAATGAGTCTTGAGTCTTGAGTCTTGAGTCTTGAGTCTTGAGGCGCGGAGGCGGGGCTATCTGATGGCGCTGTTCATGAACCGCGACGATCTCGAGGCGATTCGTCCCGCGCACGTATCGATGGGCGCTATGTGGGTCTGGTATGCCACGCGCACCGGCATGGTGCTCTCGCTTGCAGGTATGGGGATCGGTGTCGCATCGGGGATGCTCTTCGGTCAAGGTGAGTTGCTGCTGGGTTTCAGCTTTCTAGGGCTGATGCTGAGTCTGTTGTTGTGGTTGGGC
>JAGQWA010000681.1 GCA_020437725.1 Bacteroidota bacterium
GAGTTCATCCGCTTTCTTCCGGTCTTGGCCTACGATGGAAGTTCAATGAAACAGATCGATCCAGCAGGCATTTTGGATATGGCTATGAGCGGCACCACGGCAACTTTGCTGGCGAGGAGATGGGAAAGCGCTCTATTGGTTAATGTAGATAATTTCACTCTGCAAAGGCTGATGAACAATGATAGAGCCATGCAGGCACTCATGTCAATCGAGGGCTTTCGTAGCCTCAATCAAGACATTGAAACCATCATCAACAAATCCGAAGCAGTTAAGAAAGCCAAGCGAGAAAAAAGTGATGATGACCTTACCAATAAAGAGAAGAAAGAACTGACTGAAGCCGAAAAAGAATACAAAAGCCTACGCAAGCAAATCCAAGAGAAGCTGATCAAGTTTGCTACCCGGATACCCATATTTATGTACCTGACCGATTACCGCGAGAGAAGCCTGAAGGATGTAATCACTAAGTTGGAGCCCGGCTTGTTTAAAAAAGTTACGGGCCTAGACGTGAGGGACTTCGAGTTATTGGTAAGTCTTGGAGTATTT
>JAGQWA010000682.1 GCA_020437725.1 Bacteroidota bacterium
CGTCTACTTATAGCAGGAAAGACTGATGAACAGGGTAGGAGAAAAGACCTATTTGTTAGTATTACAACCCCTATCCTTTTAATTTTATTTGCACCAGTGAGCATAGTGTTTATAATTTTAATGAGCATACTTGAAGGCAAAAATACAAAAAATGAACTCCTTGAATTTTGGGATAGAATGACAGGTAATAAAAGACAGATTGCAAAAGAAGAGATTGAGCTTAAAAAAAACCTTGAGAGCATAATGCATAGACTGAATTATGAACGCAGTAAACAGGGCAATAATAAATGGTAGTCCATATCATTAATACAACTCGATTTTCGTACTGCCTAACTTGCGCGTCAAGTGCGACAAGCACCCAGCCGATTATTGTGCAATTTTTGAATTCAGTGATTACTGAGTTTTTGTTTATTTTGCTGTGGGTGCTTGCGCCTTACGCGAGTAGTTAGGTTTTATAGTATGAAAAAAATATTTCTAATATTCGCTGTTCTGCTAGCGGCAATATTGGGTGTTGTGGGTGCAAACTATTTTTATGTTGG
>JAGQWA010000683.1 GCA_020437725.1 Bacteroidota bacterium
GAAAAGACCAGACTGTAAACAATTATAAAAATGCCGAGGCTGTTTTAAGGAGAATAACCCAGCACAAACCTGAACATAAAGTTAAGGCTATACTCGATATTGGTGCTGCCGATGGTAAAAATCTGTCATTTTATCGTGATAAGGCTTATAGCACAGCAAACTGCTATGCAATAGAACCATCAGAGAATTGCAAAAGTCAAATTATAGACAAGAATTTAATTTTTCTTTCAAGTGATGTTAATGACAACTGGGAAGAAAGATTATCAGAGAAGTTTGACCTCGTGGTAATGCGCCACGTTCTTGAGCATTTTTTAGAACCGCAAATTGTATTAAGAAAAATACATGAAGCTCTTTCTGAACAAGGGCTTTTATATATAGCTGTGCCAAACTCATTGAACCCGAGGGGTTCAATTTCATCATTCTATTTTAGGGCCGCTCATACATTTTATTTTAATTTTCATTCTCTGTCAAAATTGTTATTAAGCAATGGTTTTAAAATAGGATTAATACAGGAAGGAGATGATTACAAT
>JAGQWA010000684.1 GCA_020437725.1 Bacteroidota bacterium
GCTCATTCCCATAGGAATAAGCGAAACCACCAATGAAACAGACCTTACTCCTTTTAAAAGATTTATTAAACTTTTAAGAGAAGAACGAAAAAACATTTGGCACATTTATGCCTATGCGATTTTGGCTGGGCTTTTAAGCCTTACCATACCACTTGGGGTTCAATCTGTTGTGAGCCTAATTTCTGGCGGCATGTTTTTAAGGCCAGTTATTCTGCTTACCATTTTTGTAGTAATTGGAGTTCTGCTAACGGGGCTGCTTCAAATTATGCAGATCTCAATTGTTGAAACCGTTCAGCAACGAATTTTTGCACGAACCGCTATCAATTTCGCCTTTAGAATTCCGCGTTTAAAGCTTGGCCAATTAACCAATATTTATGCTCCCGAACTGGTAAATAGATTTTTTGATATTCTTACAGTACAAAAAAGCTTAACCAAAATTTTGGTTGAATTTGTTTCGGCGGTTCTTCAAATAATTTTTGGCCTTTTGCTACTATCGCTTTACCATCCATTATTTGTGTTTTTTGGTT
>JAGQWA010000685.1 GCA_020437725.1 Bacteroidota bacterium
GTTTTTCAGTTTGCAGTAAACGGGGACACGGCAGCAGCTAAACTATATTTCAATGTAATGGGCTTTATGAATAACGGACAAACCCCAAACAATACATTGATACAAAACCAAAACAACTACATTCAAATAAATGGAACGGTATTAAGTCAGGAAACAATTAAGCACCTCAACCCTGAACAACTTAATACCATTGAAACAATATTAAAAACAGCGTTGCCCGAACCAAAAGAATTAGAAATAAAAAAAGAATGACAGCATACCATACCACGAAATTGAACGTGCAATGTTAAGTTGAAATGTTAGGCGGAAAGTTTTTTACTTTCCGTTTTGGAAGTCCTCAAACTAAAAACACTATTTTAGCCCCGAAAAGAGTTTTTTAATGTAGTAATGTACCTTATTTGTACCCTGAAAACATAAGTACTTGATATTCAATACTAATTACTTTTTGTATTGGAAAGTAAAGCAAGATTTAACAACACAAAACAAGAGCAAACAAAAGCATAAAAAAGCCAT
>JAGQWA010000686.1 GCA_020437725.1 Bacteroidota bacterium
GGCACACAATCTGGCAAAGTATTTAGAGTGCGTGGCAAAGGCGTAAAACCTGTGCGTGCTTATGATGCAGGGGATATGTTGTGTCGAGTTATTATCGAAACACCTGTTAATTTGAACAGCCGTCAAAAAGAGTTGTTACGCGAGTTCCATGACTCTTTAGAAGGTAACGATAAACAATCGCCTAACAAAAAATCGTTTTTTGATAGTGTCAAAGACTTGTTTTCTTAGTAGCGATGAAGTTCCCTCTCCTTGTAGGAGAGGGCTAGGGTGAGGTTAAAAGCGACAAATAATATGGCAAACACTAGCCAATTCAATACACCTTCCTTATTATCAATCACACTGTAGCTCATCAACTTTATATTTGGAGAGGGATATGCCCACAGCTAACACAAAAATAGGTATTTGCGGTGCCTCAGGCCGTATGGGACGTGCCTTAATTCATGCCGTCGTTGCCCGTGAAGATGTTAAATTAACCGCCGCGATTGAGCGTGAAGGCAATACCTTAATTGGTG
>JAGQWA010000687.1 GCA_020437725.1 Bacteroidota bacterium
GTGGTCATTTCAGATATTGTGTCACGCAAGATCAACGTTCATACGGTCAGTCGGGTATCAGAAGATGGCAGCGAGAATTCGCTGGGAAGGCAAACATTCAAGGTGCCGACAGTGGTGCCGTGGTGCCCGTATTGGTGCCGGACGGCTCGCTGGAATTTGCATCGGACTGCATTGATTTGCACTTCGGAGTGCAAAACGTGGCAGGCAAAAGCGGGGGGCCGTAAACGCAAAGAAACCCCGAGAGAACTCGGGGTTTCTGGGATAAACGCTGCGTTTTCGAGCGACTATCGAAGCGGAGAGACAGGGATTCGAACCCTGGGTACCCTTGCGGGTACTCCGGTTTTCAAGACCGGAATGGCAATTCCGTAAGTTCCTGCGGTGACAACGACTTACGAAAATCTGACCAATCCGTTGCAGCGCCCATTGCAGCGCCGATTGGTCGCAATCTGGCAACGAATGGCAACACCTGTCATCTCACTGGTGACCTTAGTCGCGTTGTCG
>JAGQWA010000068.1 GCA_020437725.1 Bacteroidota bacterium
TTAGGCGCGGAAGTAACTTGGTCGTCTTGTAATATTTTCTCAACCCAAGACCACGCGGCCGCTGCTGTTGCTGCTGCAGGAATTCCAGTTTACGCTTGGAAAGGAATGACCGAAGAAGAATTTGATTGGTGTATAGAACAAACACTTTTCGCATTTAAAGATGGTGAGCCATTAAATATGATTCTTGACGATGGTGGCGACCTAACCAATATGGTTTTTGATCGCTTTCCAGAACTAACTCAAAATATTAAAGGCCTTTCTGAAGAAACCACAACTGGTGTTCACCGCCTTTACGAGAGAATGAAAAATGGCACTCTTGTAATGCCAGCTATTAACGTAAACGACTCTGTTACCAAATCTAAATTCGATAACAAATACGGCTGTAAAGAATCTCTTGTTGACTCAATAAGAAGAGCAACCGATATTATGATGGCAGGTAAAGTTGCTGTTGTTTGCGGTTACGGTGATGTTGGTAAAGGTTCTGCAGCCTCTCTTCGTGGAGCCGGTGCCAGAGTAATTGTTACTGAAATTGACCCAATTTGTGCACTACAAGCTGCAATGGACGGTTTTGAAGTAAAGCGCTTAGAATCTGTAGTTCATAATGTTGATATTGTTGTTACCACAACTGGCAACAAAGACATTGTTCAAGGCAAGCATTTTGAAGCCATGAAAGACAAAACCATTGTTTGCAACATTGGCCACTTTGATAATGAAATTGACGTTGCTTGGTTGAACAAGAACCACGGCCAAACTAAGGTTGAAATAAAACCACAAGTTGATTTATATAATGTAAACGGAAACGACATTATTCTATTGGCTGAAGGCAGATTGGTAAACCTTGGATGTGCTACAGGTCACCCTTCATTTGTAATGTCTAATTCGTTCACTAACCAAACATTGGCACAAATTGAACTTTGGACCAATTCTCACAATTACAAAAATGAAGTGTATATGTTGCCTAAACATTTAGATGAGAAGGTGGCTAAACTTCACTTAGCAAAAATTGGTGTTGAGCTTACTGAGCTTCGCCAAGACCAAGCCGAATACATTGGTGTAACTGTAGAAGGCCCATACAAACCTGAGCACTACAGATACTAGAATTGAGAAATTAAAATTCAGAATAAAAGCCAACTTCTTGCGGAGTTGGCTTTTTTATGCTTGACAGCTATGACAAAACTTAGCGTAAACATTAACAAAGTGGCCTTGCTAAGAAATGCACGCCACTTAGACTTGCCCAACTTGGTTCAATTCGCCATTGATTGCGAAAAATATGGAGCTGATGGAATTACAGTACATCCTAGACCAGATGAAAGGCATATCAGGTACAGCGATATTCCCGCTTTAAAAGAAGTGGTTACCACTGAGTTTAACATTGAAGGCAATCCCACTCAAGATTTTATTGATTTGGTTTTGGCCAACAAACCACATCAAGTAACCTTGGTTCCAGATGATCCCAACCAGCTAACATCAGATCACGGCTGGGATACCATTAAGCACTTAGCTTATCTCACCGAAATCATTTCAACCTTTAAAAAAGAAGGCATAAGGGTTTCTATTTTTATTGACCCTGAGTTAGAAATGATTGAAAATGCAGCAAAAACAGGCGCTGATAGAATTGAGCTTTACACAGAGCCATATGCATCTGGCTTCGAAGCCAATGCTAAAAAGGCTGTTGCCAAATATGTTGAAGCATCGAATCTTGCCGAAAAGCTAAATATGGGCATTAATGCTGGCCATGATTTAAACCTGAAAAATCTAAAATTTTTAAAGCAGAACATTTCTCAGCTTGCTGAGGTTTCTATAGGCCATGCACTAGTGGCCGATGCTTTGTATTATGGTATTCAAAACACCATTGGCATGTATAAAAGGCTACTGGTTTAATTGATTTTACACAGATTTAAAATTTGGGTTTTACATCTACTTTTGCACCGCGATTTTTCGCCTGGTTCTTAACAATTTAACATTAAGAAATAATGACTCAGTTTACTGCACGAAAAGAGCATTTCCAAAACAGACATATTGGCCCAAATGCCAACGAAACTGCTGAAATGCTTAAAACGCTCGAGCTTAATTCTTTAGACGAGCTTATTGAACAAACTGTACCGGCCAATATTAGAAAAGGCCAAAAGCTTAATTTGCCTGAAGGCATGAGCGAGTACAAATTGCTTCAAGAATTAAAAGCAAAAGCCAGTGCAAACCAAGTTTTTAAATCATACCTGGGCCAAGGCTATTACGATACCATTGTGCCGCCAGTTATTCTTAGAAACATTCTCGAAAATCCGGGCTGGTACACTCAATATACTCCCTACCAAGCCGAAATTTCTCAAGGTAGACTAGAGTCGCTGCTCAATTTCCAAACCATGGTTATTGACCTTACAGGTATGGAGCTGGCCAATGCATCATTACTTGATGAAGCCACTGCCGCTGCCGAATCAATGCATTTAATGCAGGCGGTAAACAAAAAGGCTGGTAACAAGTTGTTTGTTAGTAATAAACTTTTTACGCAAACAAAGGCAGTTATAGAAACACGCGCCGAACCTACAGGTGTAGAAATTGTATATGGCGATTACAATGCATTTGAGCCTTCAACAGAATATTTCGGAGCCGTTGTTCAATTTCCAGATGAAAATGGCCAAGCCGAAGATTATTCCAACTTCATTACCAATTGCCACAACAGCAACGTTTTGGTAACAGTATGTGCAGATATTATGAGCTTATTGCTCATGAAATCGCCAGGTGAAATGGGTGCTGATGTAGTGGTAGGAAGCACTCAAAGAATGGGTGTGCCTATGGGTTTTGGTGGCCCACACGCTGCCTTTATGGGTACTAGAGAAGACTACAAACGCCAAATGCCAGGCAGAATTATTGGCGTTTCAATTGATGCCCAAGGAAACACAGCCTATAGAATGGCCTTGCAAACGCGCGAGCAGCATATTAAAAGAGAAAAAGCTACCTCTAACATTTGTACTGCACAGGCGCTATTAGCTAATATCTCTGCCATGTACTGTGTATATCATGGCCCAGAAGGTTTGAAGTCAATTGCTTCTAGAATTCATGGAATGGCTCAAATTATTGAAGCGGGATTGGTGAAAATGGGATTAACTCAATTGAATACCAGCTATTTCGATACACTTAAATTCTCAGCTTCTGCTGGGCAAATTGAAGCCATTAGAACCGAAACAGAATCAAGGATGATTAATCTTCGCTATTTTGAAGATGGCCATTTTGGAATATCTGTTGACGAAACGGTAGATTTTGATGATGTTAATGACCTTTTAAGTGCCCTTGCAGCAGCTTTGGGTAAAAATGTAATTTCTACAAATGATCTTTCAACCCCAACTGAATTCAGAATAAACGCCAGTGTTATAAGAACATCTGAGTATTTAACACACTCAGTGTTTAATTCATACCACTCTGAAACCGAAATGCTTAGATACCTTAAGCGAATTGAGAATAAAGATTTATCTCTAACACATTCAATGATTCCATTGGGGTCTTGTACCATGAAATTGAATGCCACTACCGAGATGATTCCCGTTACTTGGCCAGAAATTGGTGGTGTGCACCCTTTTGCACCTAAAGAGCAAGTGCCATTTTACTACGACATGTTCGAAGAACTAGAAGCACAATTGAGCGAGATAACTGGTTTTGCCGCAGTTTCTCTTCAACCAAATGCTGGTTCGCAAGGTGAATATGCTGGCCTAATGGTAATTAGAGAATATCTAAAAGCCAACGGACAAGGCCATAGAAACATTTGCTTAATTCCGGCTTCAGCTCATGGAACCAACCCTGCATCAGCTGTAATGGCGGGCATGCAAGTAGTAGTTACAAAAACTGATGAGAACGGAAATATTGACATGGGCGACCTTAAGGAAAAAGCAGCTATTCATAGCCAAAACTTAGCGGCTTTAATGGTAACTTATCCTTCTACTCATGGTGTTTTTGAAGAAACAATTATTGCAATCTGCGACACCATTCACCAACATGGTGGCCAAGTTTATATGGACGGAGCCAATATGAATGCCCAAGTAGGGCTTACTTCTCCAGGAATAATTGGAGCAGATGTTTGCCACTTAAACTTGCATAAAACATTCTGTATTCCTCACGGTGGTGGTGGCCCTGGAATGGGTCCAATTGGTGTGGCTGCTCATTTAGCACCCTATTTACCAGGCCATAGTGTTGTAAGAATTGGCGGCGAAAACGGTATGAAAGCCGTTTCTGCAGCACCATATGGCAGTGCCAGTATTCTTATGATTTCTTACGTCTATAATAAACTAATGGGTGGCGAAGGCTTAACCAATGCCACCAAATATGCCATACTTGGCGCCAACTATATTGCCAAACGCCTTAAAGGCCATTATGATGTGCTATACAAAGGACAAAACGATAGAGTTGCTCACGAATTAATAGTGGATCTACGCGGGTTTAAGCAACATGGAATTGAGGCAGAAGACGTAGCAAAACGTTTAATGGATTATGGTTTCCACGCGCCTACACTTTCTTTCCCTGTTGCAGGCACATTGATGATTGAGCCTACCGAGAGCGAAAACAAAGCAGAATTAGATAGATTTTGTGATGCTTTAATTTCAATAAGAAAAGAAATAGAAGAAGTTGCAACAGGCCAGGCAGATGCTCATGACAATGTGCTTAAAAACGCTCCGCATACCATGAAAGTAATTACAGCTGATGAGTGGCATCACCCATATTCTCGAACCAAAGCAGCTTATCCACTTAGCTGGGTAACCTCACAAAAATTTTGGGCAAGTGTTGGTAGAGTAGATAGCACTTATGGCGATAGAAACTTAGTGTGTGCGTGTATTCCAATTGAAGAATATGCAAATACCGAAGCTTTGATTGCATAATTTAATTTGAACAAACACAATGAATATAAAGGGCTCAAAATCAGATTTTTGAGCCCTTTTTGATTTTAAAAACATGACCCATTAACATTGAAATTTTTTAAATGCTGTAGGCATGTTATAACCAATCCCATAACTTTGGCTTAAATCAAATAAAGGTTATTTTAACTATGAAATCTGTATTAAAACTCACTGCTATTCTCACGTTTTGCGTTTCTCTTGCAAGTTGTAGCTTAACCATGAGAAGCATGAAATCGCCAAACACACGTGTTGAACTTGAACTAAGCGATTTTGAGCTTTCTGATCAAGTAAGCGCCGAAGCCACCAGCACCAGAATTCTATCCATTGATTTTGAGCGTTTATTCAACGCCCAAACTGCATCTGTTGAAGCTGATGGTGGAATGCCAATTAGTGCTGCAAGTATTCCTGTTTTTGGCGATTTTGTAATGGACCCAACTAAAGGCTATGCACTTTACGAATTAATGAACGCCAACCCAGGTTATGATGTGGTTTTTTACCCTCAGTTCGAAACCAAAATTAAAAGACCAATTGGCCTTCCTTTAATTACCATTACCGAAGTAAAAGTTACTGCTCGTCTTGGTAAACTTAAAGCTGGTTCTTCTGAAGAATAATTGAACTTCGGTTTAATAATGAAAAAGGGGTTGTCTAAAAAGTAATTCTTGCCGTCATGCTGAACTTGTTTCAGCATCTAGAAATTCGATTTAGAGCCAGATCAACAAGATCTTGAACTAAATTCAAGATGACGACTGGCTTTTTAGACAGCCCCTTTTTTTATTGCGCAAAATGATGTATTCAACCATCATTTTTTGTGCACGTCAGCTTTTGTTTTTGGCCTTAACACTTGGCTACCAACAATTTTGTAAAATTGTTGCCACCAAAATCACCTGTTTTGAAACGAACACTTATCCTTCTTAGCATTTGCCTAATAGGTTGCTTAAGTGCTAAAGCGCAAACCAGTGAATTGTTTTCGTACAACAAACAAGCCGCTGAAAATGAGCTTAGTTCACTTACACAACTTGAAAAATTGGTTAAATCAACCAATGAAAATTATAATGAATTAGCCGCAAGAAATGGCTTTGCTTCATTAAATCTTAAACCCGACAATGTGAAGAATACTTCAGAATTTTCATTCGATTTTGAATCAATACATTGGGGTTCGTTCGCTTGGGGATTTTGCTGCTTCCCAATAGGTTGTGTTCTTATGGTTTTCGATCCCGATAAATCTGAAGAACAATTGCGATCGTTTATTCTCGGAGTTGGAGTTTCCACGGCCTGCAATACTTTTAGCTACTATGCCTACTTTTTAGCCTTGGGCTACTAATGAGATATTCTCTATTTACTTTATTAGTCCTTTTTATTTCATCCTCATTTTCTAGTGAGCCAAATACTAGAATTAGGGTTGATTTTACCATCAAACAAAAAATTGAAAATAGGATATCTCTTGAAATCGGAACCGCTTATTATGACAAGCTTAAAAATCAGCTGGTATATCAATTAACCTTTCCGAACAGAAATATTCTAGTTACAACTGACACTGCTGTTTTCACATATTCAGATGATTCTCTTATAAACACCAGTTTTCAACCTGGAATTATTCAACGATCTATTTTTCATTTGATGTTAACCAGCAATCTCAAAAGTTTTGGTCTAGGAAAAGGGCTTTTTAAAACCATTAAAGTTGAAAAACAAGATTCACTGGTGGTTACAACCTATAAATCAGATAATAACAAAGTTTTTGACGGAACCATTCTGGTTTCCAATCATAAAAACAAACTACATGCTGTTGTTTACAAAGACGCTAGCGGTAATGTGGTTTCTAAGCAGTTTTATGAGAAATACACAACGGTTGATGGATTAGAGATTCCTACCAGAATTGTTTTTATTGTGTTTGAAAACGGCAAAGAATACTACAAAACCATAGAGTTTAGCAATATTGTATTGAATGAAGAGCATAACAACCATATGTATCATTATCCTGCTGGCCATTAATACGGCAAAAGCCCAAAAAAATGCAGATTCTTTAACTGTGGTTTATGCCAATGTTTTCACTCAAAATAAACTTCCTTTCAACAAGAAATACGGCGTAGAAAAACCATCTAATGAATTACAGGCAACTTTTAAAGCGCTGTTCTTCATCTATAAAAGGTTTATTTCATCTCAAGACAATGCGCGTTGTACTTTCTACCCTTCGTGTTCGGTATATGCCATGCAATATGTACAAACGAAAGGTGTAATTAAAGGCGTTTTAGCAGGTTTTGATAGACTAACCCGTTGCAACGGACAAAACCGAGAAGACTACCAAATACATCATCCAACTCAACTTTTGTATGATCCGGTTTATTAGTGTTATTTATCTGGTTTTAGGAATGGTTATCAATTGCTCAGCGCAAGATACCCTAGACTTGTTTTCTGCTGAATCAACCCAACAATTTGCCAACCATTTATATAAAACCGGTCAGTTTGAAGAAGCCGGAAACGAGTACATGCGCCTCTACCATTTAGGTTCAAACAAAGAGCATTTGGTGCTTATGAGCAAAAGCTACAGAAAAGCCAGATTACCCCAAAAAGCACTTATCAATCTAACACCTTTTCAAGCCGAACCAATCAATTTTAATAAGGACTTAGCCCTTGAATTTTGCCATGTATTAATGGCGCTTGCCGACTATAACGAACTACTTTTTTATGCCAAAAATCACCCAAACTTACCTGATTTTGACGCCAAAATACTAGAAGCTTCTGCGTTGTTGCAATTAGAAAAATGGAGTACTGCAGATTCTATTCTAGTTGAATTACCAGAAAACCACCAGATAGTTAAAGCATTAAAAGACGTAGCCAAAACAGGCAAGAAATTGAAAAAGAACAATAAGTTATTGGCTGCCGGTATGAGTGCCATAGTACCAGGAACAGGCAAAATTTATAGTGGCCAATGGAAAGACGGATTGCTATCTCTATTAGTAGTTTCTACTACCAGTTGGCAAGCTTATACTGGTTTTAATAAGAATGGAATTAAAAGCGCCTATGGTTGGATATTTGGAGCATTAGCCGCGGGATTCTATTTAGGCAACATTTATGGCACAGCAACGGCCATTGAACGCAGAAATGCACTTGTTTTAAACCGATTAATAACCCGCGTAAATGAAGCGTATTTTAGTTGGTATTAGCTTTTTTCTTTTTGTTGTGGCCGCTCACGCCCAAACTGTACAAGAAACCTTTCAATTAGCCTTAACCGCACAAAAAACAGGCAATTTTAAACAGGCAGAAGCGCTTCTGAAACGCGTTCTATTTTTTGATAATGAAAACAATTTAGCTTTAAAATGCCATTTAATGTTGGCTGATTGTGCCTTTCAGCAAGGCCAAAATAAGCATGGTTTTTCGGCTCTAGACAAAGCATACCAAGTAGCACACAACCCTATTCAGCAAGACAGTATTCTTCTGGTAAAAGCCAAGAAAAGAATTACCAATCAGCAGTTTTTTATGGCACTTCAAGATCTGTACACCATTAGCCAAATAGACGAAACTGAATTTGGTAAACAAGCTCAATTCTCAATTGCGGTATGCCATTACGGTACAGGTGATTTTAATGCCTTTAACCAAGCCATGCTTCAGCTGCGTTTAAATGCTGTTGACAGCGCATTAATTTATTCCATTACAAAAAAACTAAACAGAAAAGTAAGCAGCCAAAGACTAAAACGCGCACAAATTGCCAGTTTTATATTACCTGGAATGGGCCAATTAATTTCAGGAGCCTATGTAGAAGCCGCCAACTCTGTGGTGTTGCTTTCAGGAATTTTGGTGGCTTATTGGTTTACCATTAAAGAATATGGTTTGGCTCATGGCTTAGTGGCGCTTGCCCCATGGTTTACCCGCTATTATATTGGCGGCACTGAAAATGCCGTTGAAATGGCTCAAAAAAGGCAATTGAAACTCAAAGAGAAATACTTTAAGCAAGTATTAGAAATTGCTTCTAGCTACGTTGATTAAACTTTAATCGCTCGCCCGTTTTGTTATCGTTTAGCATACCGTTTTGCCATGCCAAATGTCCGCTTACCCAAGTATGTGTAATGGTGCTGTTAAATGTATGCCCTTCAAATGGCGACCAGCCGCATTTGTGCAAAATATTGGCTTTTGAAACCGTATAAGGCTTGTTTGTATCAACCAAAACTATATCAGCTTTATAGCCTTCTCTTAAATAGCCGCGCTCGTGTAAATTGAAGCACTTAGCCGGAGCATGGCACATTTTTTCAACCATAATCTCAAGCGACATTTCGCCATCGTTTACCTTGCTAAGCATGGCTTGAAGACTATGTTGCACCAATGGAAGCCCAGATGGGGCACTCATGTATTTACCCTGCTTTTCGTCCCAAGTATGGGGAGCATGATCGGTTGCAATTATGTCAAGTCGGTTGTCTTTTAGTGCCGCCCACAAAGCTGCTCTGTCTGACTTTGATTTTACGGCCGGATTGCACTTAATCAAAGCGCCTTTTTCTAAATAGTCAACATCAGAAAACCATAAGTGGTGCACGCACACTTCGGCCGTAATTCGCTTTTTTTCTAATGGAATTTCGTTGGTGAATAAATCAAGTTCCTTAGCAGTTGTTAGGTGCAAAATATGAAGCCTTGAGCCACAAGCTTTTGCCAATTCAATGGCCTGCGATGATGAAGCGTAGCAAGCTTCAACGCTCCTAATTTCAGGATGAGCGGTAAATGGAATATCATGGCCATATCGCTCTACAAACAACGCGGTATTGGCTCTAACTATTTCTTCTTTTTCGCAATGTGTAGCAATTAAATGATCACAATTGCAAAATATTTTTTTGAGTGTTTGCTCATCATCAACCAACATATTTCCGGTTGATGAACCCATAAATATTTTTACGCCGCAAACATTCTCTTTATCAACCCTTAATACTTCTTCGGTATTATCATTAGTTGCTCCAAAAAAGAACGAATAATTGGCCAAAGACCTGTTAGCCCCAATGGCATATTTCTTTTCTAATAACTCTCTGGTTGTGGCTTGTGGAACCGTATTTGGCATTTCCATAAACGAAGTAGTTCCGCCTACTACCGCAGCTCTTGCTTCGGTATAAATTTCAGCCTTATGGGTTAGGCCAGGTTCCCTAAAATGTACTTGGTCATCAATAACGCCAGGCATACATAATTGGCCTTTTGCATCAATTTCAGTTACTTTAAAATCAACCGAAATGCTAGAATCTATGCGCTCTATTCTATCATTTTTAATAAGAATATCGCCTTCAAAAACGCGGCCTTCATTTACAATTTGCGCGTTTTTAATTAAAAATGCCATGCTTATATGCCTTGCGTGTTAAGTACAATAGGCATAAGCAGCATTAATAAATCTTCGCTGTCTGAATCTTCAGCTGGTTTAATAATACCAGGGCGGTTATAAGCAGAAAGATTAATGGCTACTTGTTCGGTATCAATAACATTTAGCATTTCAACCAAAAAGCGAGCGTTAAAGCCTATTTCCATGTCTTCGCCTTCGTATTCGCACGGAAGACGCTCAAATGCTTCGTTAGAAAAGTCAATGTCTTGTGCGCTTACATGCAGCTCGCTGCCAGTAATTTTAAAACGAACTTGGTAGGTAGTTTTATTAGAGAAGTTGGCAATACGCTTTAGTGAACCCATTAATTCTTGGCGGCCAATTAGCAACTTAAATGGGTTTTGAGCAGGAATTGCGCTTCTATAATCAGGGAAATTTTCATCAATTAATCTGCAAACAAGGGTAAAGTCGTTGAAATTAAACTTTACATTATGGTTGTTGTAGTTAATTGAAATGGCCATGTCTTCAGAAGGCAAAGTTGACTTTAGAAGGTTAAGCGCTTTTTTAGGCACAATGAAAGAAGCAGAGCTATCAAACTCTACATCAGATCTTGTATATCTAACCAACTTATTACCATCTGTTGAAACCCATCTGGCTTCGCCTTGGCTGTCCATTTCAAAAAGCAAACCAGTCATAGATGGTCTAAGCTCGTTGGTGCTTACAGCAAAGAGCGTTGATGCTATTGCGTTTTGAAGTGCTGCCGCACCTAGGCTAAATTTAGATGCATTTTCAATTTCGGGCATTTTAGGAAAATCGTCAGGATTTTCGCCGCTAATTTTATACTTACCCTTATCGGTAGTTAGGTCTATGTTGTTATCATCGGGGTTTAAAGTAAAAGTAATAGGTTGCTCTGGAAGCGTTTTTAGAAAATCGATAATTAGCTTAGCAGGTATGGCTACTCTGCCATCTTCCTTAGATTCAACCGGAATTGAAGAGCGCATAGAAGTTTCTAAATCGGTACTTGTAATGGATAATACGCCATTTTCAATTTCGAACAAGAAATACTCTAAAATGGGAATTACTGCATTAGAGCTAACTACGCCATTTAGTTGGGTTAATTTTCTTAGTAACGAAGAAGAAGATGCTATAAACTTCATAATGCCTTGCTATTGATTTACCTATTTTTCTAAGGGCGACAAATCTACCCTTTTTGCTTATTGGAACGAATCTATTCTTCTCAAGATTTTTCTGAGAGATTCCTGTTGAACTATTGCGAAATTAATGGGTTCTTGACCCATGGTATAGGCATA